>JBHJND010000591.1:0-3839 GCA_048497655.1 Caballeronia novacaledonica | reverse complement strand
GCGCGCCAGTACTCGCCGGCGGGCAGCAGCTGGGTGACGATCTCGTCGTCGTGGCCTTCCTGCACCTCGCGGATCACGTCGTTGGCCAGCCGCTCCTGCTCCCCCGAGTGGAAGAAGATCACCGAGCGGTACTGCTCGCCGGCGTCGCCGCCCTGGCGGTCCAGCGTCGTCTGGTCGTGGATGGCGAAGAAGACCTCGAGGATCTCGCGGAAGCCGATCTGCCGCGGGTCGAACTCGATGCGCACCACCTCGGCATGCCCGGTGATGCCCTCGCAGACCTGGCGGTAGGTGGGGTTGGCGACGTGCCCGCCGGCGTAGCCCGACTCGACGTCGACCACGCCCTGCAGTTCCTCGAACACCGCCTCCAGGCACCAGAAGCAGCCGCCGCCGAGCGTGGCGAACTCGTGCCCCGGGCCAGGTTCCTTGCCGAGCGGATTCCTGATCGACATCGGTGCTCCAGATCGTGGTGAAGACAATCGCGCGCCTAGCGGCCGAGGATCACCGGCCGGTTCGGCAGCTCGTTGGCGTTGCGGCTGCCTTCGACGGCGGGGAAGTACTGCGCCAGCAGGCGGGCGACCTGCTCGATGCCGGCGACCACGCCGCCCTCGAAGTCGCCGCCGCGGAACCGCTCGGCCATCGCGGCGACGATCGGCGGCCACGCTTCGGCCGGCACCACGCGCGCCGCGCCGCGGTCGGCGACCAGCTCGATGCCGTGGTCGGCCAGCTCGACGTACACCAGCACGCCGTTGCGCTCGTCGGTGTCCCACACGCGCAGCTTGGCGAACATCATCTCCGCGCGCTCGCGCACCTTCGCGTCGCGCTTCAGGTAGCTCCACGGCAACGACGCCTCGACGGCGATGCGGATCTCGCCGCGGTGCGTCGCCTCGCCGGCGGCGATCGCCGCCTCGATGCGGTCGAGTGCGGCGGGCGGCAACACGCGGTCGACCGCAAGGCGTGCCCGCAGCCGGTGCCTGAGCCAGCGCGCCAGTGCCATCACCAGCTCCCGCCGGCACCGCCGCCGCCGAAGTTGCCGCCGCCGCCCGACGACCAGCCGCCCCCGCCGCCGCCGCCGGACCAGCCGCCGCCACGGCCGCCGGACCAGCCTCCCGGGACGAACACGCCGCCGCGCCGGCCGCCGAGCACGCGCCCGCCGCCGCTCGATCCGGCAGCCAGCGCGAAGAAGAACGCCGCCACGCCGGCGATCAGTCCGAGCGGCAGCGACGAGAACACCCAGCCCGCCACCGTGCCGGTGCCGGCGCCGCCGAGAGCCGCGCCCTTGACACCGAACAGCTTGCGCAGCATCACCGCGACCACCACGCCGACGATGACGAACGGCGCCAGAACAGCGACGAGGTCCTGCTCGCCGCCGGCCGCCCTGCCCGCGCCAGAGTCCGGCTGCGGCAGGCCCTCGCCCTCGATCAGCCTGAACAGCGAGTCGAGCCCGGCGCCGATGCCGCCGGCGAAGTCGCCCTGGCGGAAGCGCGGCGTGATCTGCTCGCGGATGACGCGCGCGGCGGCGAGATCGGGCACCGCGCCTTCCAGCGCCTTGGCCACGGCGATCCAGACGCGCCGGTCGTCCTTGGCCACCACGACCAGCAGGCCGTCGCCGACCTCGTGGCGGCCGATCTTCCAGGCGTCGCCGATGCGCTGCGCGAAGTCGGAGATCGGCTCGGGCTGCGTGCTGCCGACCATCACCACCGCGACCTGCGTGCCGCGCGCCTTCTCGAAGGCGGCGAGCTTCGCCTCCAGCGCCTGCTTCTGGCCGGCGTCGAGCGTGCCGGTGGTGTCGGTCACCCGCGCCAGCGGCGGCACCGCCAGCGTCCCGTCGGGCAGCCGTGCGTCGGCCGCCGCCGCGGCAGGCGGCAACAGCGCGACGAGCGCCAGCAGCATCGCGGCCGCTGCGCGCCGCCCGATGGCGAGTGCGCCGGTCATGGCGGACTGGCTGCGAGCGCCCGGCGACCGGTTACTTCTTCGGCGCGCCGAAGTCGACCGTCGGCGCCTTCTGGACGGCTGCCTCGTTCTCGACGGTGAACTGCGCCCTCTCCTTGTAGCCGAAGACCATCGCCGTCAGGTTGACCGGGAACTGCCGCACCAGCACGTTGTAGTCCTGGGTGGCCTTGATGAAGCGGTTGCGCGCCACCGTGATCCGGTTCTCGGTGCCCTCGAGCTGCGTGCGCAGGTCCTGGAAGCCCTGGTTGGCCTTCAGGTCCGGGTACCGCTCGACGGTGACCAGCAGCCGCGACAGCGCCGAGGACAGCTCGCCCTGCGCCTGCTGGAACTTGGCCATCGCCTCGGCGTTGTTGACCAGTTCCGGCGTGGCCTGGATCGAGGTCGCCTTGGCGCGCGCCTCGATCACGCGGGTGAGCGTCTCCTGCTCGAAGTTCGCCTCGCCCTTGACGGTGTTGACGATGTTGGGGATCAGGTCGGCGCGCCGCTGGTACTGGCTGATCACCTCGGCCCAGGCGCTCTTGACCGCCTCGTCCTTGCTCTGGATGTCGTTGTAGCCGCAGCCGGCCAGCACGCCTGCCAGCAGGGCCGCCAGCAGCACACGGAGCATCTTCATCTTCACTTCTCCTCGTAGGAAGGGCAGCAGCAATGTGGGGACGGCATCCGGCCACGTCAAGCCGGAAACCGACGGTTCAGGTCATCGGGCGATCCGAATCGCCGCAATGCTACCGGTCCCGCTCCCCCTACAATGCACCGCCATGCAGGCGCGCTCCCATTCGACCACCGAACTGCGCAAGGCGCTCGGTCGGTTCGCCACCGGCGTGACGGTGGTCACCACGCGCGCCGCCGACGGCTCGCCGGACGGCATCACCGTCAACTCGTTCACCTCGGTGTCGCTCGAGCCGCCGCTGCTGCTGTGGTGCCTCGGCCTGGGCGCCACCAGCTTCGACACCTTCCGCCTGGCGAGCCGGCACCTGGTCAACGTGCTCGCCGCCGATCAGGAGGAACTCGCCAGGCACTTCGCCACGCGCGGCGCCAAGCGCTTCGACGGCATCGGCTGGAGTGCGACCGACACCGGCCTGCCGCGGCTCGACGGCTGCATCGGCTGGTTCGAGGTCGGCATCCGCAGCCGCTACGAGGAAGGCGACCACCTGATCCTGGTCGGCCGCATCGAGTCGTTCGAGGTGGTCGGCGGCGGACCGCTCCTGTTCTGCGACAGCCGGTTCGCCAGGCTTGCCGAGACGCCGCCGGTCGGGCGTTCGTCGCACCGCTGAACCCGCCGCGGCGCCGCCGCCGGCTCAGCGTGCCGGCCGGCTGGCCAGGTGAATGCCGCCGATGATCAGCGCCAGCGCCGCCACGTGGTAGATCCGCGGCGCGTCGTCGAGCAGCCACATCGACAGCGCGGCGGCGAAGACCGGCGTCAGGTTGGCGAAGTACACCGGGATCACCGCGCCGACGCGGCGGATGCCGAGGTCCCAGCACCAGTAGGCGGCGAGCGACGGGAACACCGCCATGTAGAGCATCGCCGCCGCCGTGCCGCCGCTCCACTGGATGCGCGCCGGCGACAGCGACGCTTCCAGCGCGGCGAACGGCGCGATGGCGACGACGCCGATGGCCACCTGCACCAGCAGCAGCGGCGCGAACGGCAGGTCGGGACGGTGCCTGCGCAGCAGCCACGTGTACAGCGTCCAGGTGAGGTTGGCGACCAGCATGATCAGGTCGCCGGGCACGAAGGCGAGCTGCGCCAGGTTGGCCGGATCGCCTCGCGCCATCACCAGCAGCACGCCGCCGACCGACAGGGCGGCGCCGAGCCACTGTGCCGACCGCGTGCGCTCGCCGAAGACGAGAGCGCCGAGCGCGAGGATGAACACCGGCGAGCTGGAGGCGATCAG
>JBHJND010000590.1:0-6214 GCA_048497655.1 Caballeronia novacaledonica | reverse complement strand
CGCCGAGCGCGACCTGATCGTCGCCGAGCTGCGCGCCAGGGGACTGGCGCAGGCGGTGCAGTGGAAACGCGACTTCCACGTGCAGAGGGAGGGGCGCAACGGCGGCGGCGACCCGTGGCGCACCGACGGCCGGCTGGCGATCGTGCTGCTGGCGGATCTGCCCGGGGCTTCGCGATAGGCGGTTCGGGCCGCTGGCGCGATCAGCGCGCCGTCCTGGCAACGGCCTTGAGCGCGACGCCGCGCTGGCGGAAACTGGCGGGCACCGTGCCGGTCCACCGCCTGAACGCGCGCGAGAACGCCGACGCATCGCTGTAGCCGAGCGCGGCGGCGATGTCCACCAGCGGCATCCGCGTCAGCAGCAGGTAGTGCCGCGCGGCGTCGCAGCGGACTTCGTCGAGCAGCGCCTGGAACGTCGTGCCGGCGGCCTTCAGTCGGCGGTTGAGCGTGCGGCGGTGCATGGCCAGCGTCTGCGCGACGCGGTCGCCGGAAGCGTCGCCGCGCATCAGCTCGACGCGCAGGGCGCGGCGCAGGTCGTTGACGAGGCTGCGCCGGCCGACCGCCGCCAGCTGGGCCTCGGCGACGGCGAAGCGGTTGCGGTCGGCGGTCGGCACGGATTGCTGCAGGACCGACGAGGCAAAGCGCACGCCGGTGAACTCGGCGTCGAAGCGCAGCCGGCGCGGAAAGGCCTGGCGGTAGGGCCTGCGGTCCTCCGGCGCGCGGTGGGCGAGCAGGAACTCGTCCGGCAGCCAGTCGGGCGAGGTCAGCTCGCGCATCACGTTCAGCATGATGGCGAGCGCCCCGTCCTGGTGCTGAGCGACGCCGTCGGTGTTCGGGTGATCGACCGACAGGCCGAGCGTGGTCACGTCGCCTTCGGTCAGCAGGAAGACGATGCCGGCGCGGCTGTACAGGTGGTGGTGCACGACGTAGTTGCGCAGGCCGTCGCCGACCGTCGGCGAATGGCGCGTCAGTTCACCGACCGGGCCCAGGTAGTCCAGCCCGGTGCGCCGGCCGATCAGCAGCCCGAAGTGATCGCAACCCGCGCGCTCGGCGGCGACGGCGAGCAGCCGCGTGAAGTCGGCGTAGGGCAGCCGTGCCTCCCGGCTGTCGATCGCGTCGGGCGGCAGGCCGACCTCGGCCAGCACGTCGGCCGGGTCGACGCCGAACTGCCGCAGCAGGTCCGGGATCACGGAGGCCGGACCGACGCGCTGGGCGTCCGTGGCCGGCGAGATGCCGCGAAGCGGCACGGTTGCGGAGGTTGAGTTCTTCCGAGTCATCGCCGGCGACAGCGTACTCGCCGCCGGCGGCAGACAGCAGGCGCGTGCCCGGTGGCGAGGCCGGTCACGGCGGCAGGATCCCCCGTCCGCAACCTGCCCCGGCACGGCCGATCGACCGCCGGAAGCACGAGATCAGCCGGGGTTGCGGGGCCTCTTCGATCCGGCAAGCAGCCGCTCGATCGGTGTCGCCAGCAGACTCGACAGGACCGCGGTCGACATGCCGACCGCGGCCTCGGCGAGTCGGAGGCTTCCATTGAGCCAGGGCGCGAGGTCGGGGTGCTGACTCGCCGCTGCCATCCCGATCAGGACCGCGATGCTGGCCAGATGCGTGAACTCGCCCAGCCCCATCGACCGGCACAGCAAGACGGTCAGAGCGATCGCCAGGGGCACGAGCACGAACGAGAAAGGCAACGCGGTGAGGACAGCCGCCGTGATCGCCGTGCCGACGATCGCGCCCGCAATCCGCATCCTTGCCAGCCGGAGCGTCTCCGCGAAGGTGTCCGAAAGGACCGCCAGTGCCGAGATTCCGGCCCACAGCGCCCCGAGGGTTGCGGACTGTGCGTGCCAGAGCCCCGTCAGGTGCAGCGCGAGACGATAGGCAATCGTGCAGACGGCAGCGTAGAGCACCGCGGTGAGCACGGCCGAGCCCAGCGCCCGCATCATCTTCCGGTCAAGCCGTCTCCGACCGAGCGCTCCGCAGCGCTATTGCACCGCCGGCGAGGTCGAACCGGAATCCGCGAGCGGGCGCGCGAACGGACCGCCGGCGGCGACCGGGCTGGGCGCGAGCCGCGCGGCCTCGGTGACCCAGCCGCCGCCCATCGCGCGGTAGATCGAGATCACCGCGGCAAGCGCCTGGCCGCGCGCGGCGGCGAGGCCCAGCTCCTCGGGAAAGAGCTGCTGCTCGGCCTGCAGCACCGTCGAATAGGGCGCATAGCCGCCGTCGAACAGCAGTCGCGACAGTTCGGAGTACTCGCCGAGCGCCTTGACCAGGCGTTGCTGCGCGGCGACCTGCTCGGCGACGTCGATGCGCGCCGCCAGGGCCTGGTCGACGTCGGCGAAGGCGTTCTGCACCGCCCGCTCGTAGTTGGCCAGCGCCGCCCGCTGGGCCGCCTCGGCCGAGGCCACCTGACCGGCGATGGCGCCGCCCTGGAAGATCGGCCCGGTCACTCCGCCGACGAAGTTCCACACCCGGGTCGGTCCGCTGAACAGGTTTCCGAGGTCGGTGCTGGAGGTGCCCAGCGCGCCGGTCAGCGAGATGGTCGGGAAGTACAGCGCCTTGGCGGCGCCGATCTGCGCGTTGGCGGCGATTAGCTGCTGCTCGGCCTGCACGATGTCGGGCCGTCGTTCGAGCAGTTCCGAGGGCACGCCCGCGGGTACCGTCGGCGGCGTCAGCTCGGTGATCGCCTTGCCGCGCGGGATCGGCCCCGGGTTGCGGCCGAGCAGGATCGCCAGCGCATTCTCGGTGAGCTTGATCTGCGTGCGGATCTGCGGGATGCGCGCCGCCGCCGTCTCCAGCTGCGACTGCACCTGCGCCACCTGCATCTGCGAGACCTGGCCGAACTCGAACTTGTCCTGCGTCAGCTTCAGCGACGCCGCGTAGACGTCGCGCGTGCGCAGCGCGATCGCCAGCTGCGCATCGAGGCTGCGCAGCTGCACGTAGCCGGTGGCGACCTGCGCCACCAGCGTCATCACCACGCCGCGCCGCGCCGCCTCGGTGGCGAACACGTTCGCCTGCGCCGCTTCGCTCAGCCGCTGGATGCGGCCCCACAGGTCGAGCTCCCAGCTCGCGCCCGCCAGCACCGTGCCGTAGTCGGTCGGGTTCGACAGGCCGATCGGCGTGGCGGTGGTCGACTCCTGCGAGAAGCGGTAGCGGCCGGCGCCGGCCTGGTAGTTGATCTGCGGGAACAGCGGCGAGCGCGTCTGCACCAGCACGCCGGCGGCCTGCTCGACGCGGGCGGCGGCGATGCGCAGGTCCTTGTTGCCGGCCAGCGCCTCGGCGATCAGGCGGTCGAGCAGCGGATCGCCGAACTGCTTCCACCACTCGGTGTCGGCGGCGGCCGTCGCGTCCGCCGGCATGCCGGCGAACGCCGCCGGGGCCTCGACCGCCGGCCGGCGATAGTCCGGACCGACCATGCAGCCGCAGACGCACACGGCGGCGGCGATGAGCGTGAGCGGGCGGCGCATCTCAGTCGTCCCGCTGTGCGCGCGGTGCCGCGCTGGCGGTCGCGCCGGAGGCCGGCGGCGTCGCCGCGGCCTGCGCCTTGCCCGAGCCGAACAGCTTCTCGCTCGCCGTCTCCAGCATCCAGTAGAAGACGGGGATGAAGAAGATCGCGATCAGCGTGGCCGACAGCGTGCCGCCGATGACCCCGGTGCCGATCGAGTGCCGGCTGTTCGACGAGGCGCCGGTGGCGATGGCCAGCGGCACCGTGCCGAGCACGAAGGCGAACGAGGTCATGATGATCGGCCGCAGCCGCAGCTTGGCGGCCTCGGCGGCGGCGTCGAAGAACGACCGGCCCTCGGCGCGGTTCTTCTCGACCGCGAACTCGACGATCAGGATCGCGTTCTTCGCCGCCAGGCCGATCAGCGTCAGCAGGCCGATCTGGAAGTACAGGTCGTTGGGGATGCCGCGCAGCGCGATCGCCACCAGCGCGCCGAGGATCGCGAACGGCACCGCCATCATCACGCCGACCGGCAGCGACCAGCTTTCGTACTGCGCCGCCAGGATCAGGAACACGAACAGCAGGCCGAAGGCGAAGGCGATCGCCGAGGTCGAGCCGGCGCCGACTTCCTCGCGCGCCTCGCCGGCCCACTCGAAGCCGTAGCCCGACGGCAGCGTCGACTCGGCCACCTCGCGGATCGCCGCCAGCGCGGCGCCGGAGCTGACGCCGGGCGCCGGGGCGCCGTTGATGGCGATGGCCGGGTAGTTGTTGAAGCGGGTCACCAGGTCGGGGCCGACGACGTAGCGCGCCCGCACCACGGCCGACAGCGGCACCATCTCGCCCTTGCGGTTCTTGACGTAGAAACGGCCCATGTCCTCCGGCGTCATCCGGTACTTCGGCTCGGCCTGCAGCACCACCTGGTAAAGGCGGGAGTCCTTCGGGAACTGGCTGACGTACAGCGAGCCGAACATCGTCTGCAGCGTGCTGTAGACGTCCGGCACCTCGACGCCGAGCACCTCGGCCTTGTCGCGGTCGACCTCGGCCAGCATCTGCTGGCCGTTGGCGCGGATGGTCGTGTTCACGCCGGCCAGTTCCGGCCGCTTGCGCGCCTCGGCGATGATCTTCTCCACCACTTCGGCCAGCTGTCCGTAGGTGCCGCCTCCCTTCTGCTCGATCCACATCTGGAAGCCGGCGGTGATGCCCAGGCCCGGGATCGCCGGCGGATTCACCGGCACCACCAGGCCACCCTGGATCGGCGCCGTGTCGCGCCGCGCGGCGGCGATCACGTCGTCGGCCGTCAGGCCCGGTCCCTTGCGCTGCTCGTAGTCCTTCAGCGAGACGAACAGCACGCCGAAGTTGGTCTTGTTCTGCGAGTCGATCAGGCTGTAGCCGTCGACCTGCGAGATGTTGGCCACCGCGGGATGCTTGCGGATCGATTCCGCCGCCGCGCGTCCCACGTCACCGGTGCGGTCGAGGCTCGCCGAATCCGGCAGGAAGTAGGGCACGAAGAGGTAGCCCTGGTCCTCCTGCGGGATGAATCCCGTCGGCAGCGCGCGGAACAGCAGCACCGAGCCGCCGATCATCACGCCCAGCGCCAGCACCGACAGCAGCCAGCGGCGCAGCAGCCACTGCACGGCGGCGACGTAGCCGTCGGTGAGCCGGCTGAAGGTGTCGTCGAACCACTTGAAGAAGCCCTTCTTCTCGCCGTGCTTGGCCTTGATCAGGATCGCCGCCAGCGCCGGCGACAGCGTCAGCGCGATCACGCCCGAGAACACCACCGAGATGGCGATGGTCACCGCGAACTGCTTGTACAGCGCGCCGGTGATGCCGCCGAGGAAGGCCACCGGCAGGAACACGGCGTTGAGCACCAGCACCACCGCGACCACCGGGCCGCTGACCTCTTCCATCGCCTTGATCGCCGCGTCCTTCGGCGACAGGCCGAGCTCGACCATGTTGCGCTCGGTGTTCTCGACCACCACGATGGCGTCGCCGACGACCAGGCCGATGGCCAGGATCATGCCGAACAGGGTCAGCATGTTGACCGAGAAGCCGAGCACCAGCATGCCGACCATCGCGCCGAGGATCGACACCGGCACGGCGATGGTCGGGATGATGGTCAGCCGCAGGCTGTGCAGGAAGACGAAGACGACCAGCACCACCAGTACCACCGCCTCGAAGAAGGTCCGCACCACCTCGTCGATCGACGCCTGCACGAACTTGGTGGTGTCCAGCGCCACCTCGTACTTCAGCCCCTGCGGGAAGCCCTTCGACAGCTCCTGCAGCGTCGCGCGGACCTCTTTCGACACCTCGATGGCGTTGGCGCCGGGCTGCTGGTACACCGCGATCAGCGTCGCCGGTTTGCCCTCGTAGTGGGTGCGCAGCGAATAGCTCTGCGCGCCGAGCTGGGCGTAGCCGATGTCCTTCACCCGAACGATCGCGGCGCCGTCGTTGCTGGCGCGCAGGATCATGTTGTCGAACTGGCGCGGCTCGGTGATGGTGCCGGTGGTCACCGGGAAGGTCTGCTTGACCGGATAGGGCGTCGGCGGCGCGCCGATGCGGCCGACGGCGAACTGCTGGTTCTGGTTCTTGACCGCGTTGGCGACCTCGCTGGTGGCGATCTTCAGGTCGGCCATGCGGTCAGGCCGCAGCCACAGCCGCATCGCGTACTCCGGCACGCCGAAGATCGACGCCTGGTTGGCGCCGGGGATGCGGTTGATCGTGCCGAGGATCTGGGTGTTGGTGTAGTTCGAGATGAAGTTCTGGTCGTAGCGCCCGTCGGGC
>JBHJND010000589.1:0-2253 GCA_048497655.1 Caballeronia novacaledonica | reverse complement strand
CAGCAGGTCGGTCATGTGCACGTCGACCGCCGTGAAGCCGGCGCGGTCGAAGGCCGAGGCCATCTCATAGTGGCTGTTCACGCCCTGCTCGCGCAGGATGGCGATGCGGGGGCGCACGCCAGTGGCGATCATCGGCGCCGCGACATCCTCGTCCGGGTCGAAGGCGAGCGCCATCGACAGGCCGCGGTCCTCGGCGTCCGTGGCGCGGGCGAACTCGGCGTCGGCGCACTCCGGGTTGTCGCGCAGGCGGGCAATCCGCCACGACACTTCGCTCCAGGCCTGCTGCAGCTCGGCGCGCGGCATGGCGAAAATCGCCTTCGCGTCGCGCCAGATCTCGATCGTGTCGCGCGCCTGGCCGCCGGTCTGCAACTTGGCGACGACGTGGCTGGCCGCGCCGAGCCCATGAGCGCGCAACGCGTCCATCACCTCGCTGCGCTCGGCCGCCCGCACCTGCACGATCAGGCCGAGTTCCTCGTTGAGCAGCGCCCGCAGCGTCTGCTCGTCGCGCCGCACCGAGACTTGCTCGGGGCGGATCTTGAAGTCGCCCCAGTCGCTCGCCACCGGGTCCATCGCCAGCACGTCGATGTTCAGCATCACGCCGCAGTGGCCGGCGAAGGCCATCTCGCACACGGCGGCAAACAGCCCGCCGTCGGAGCGGTCGTGATACGCCAGCACGCGGCCCTGCGCCGCCAGAGCGCGCAGGGCGCGGATGGCCGCGGCCAGCTGCTCCGGCTGCTCGACATCGGGCGCCTCGTTGCCGATCTGTTGCGTCACCTGGGCGAAGATCGACGCACCGAGCCGCTGTCGCCCGTTGCCGAGGTCGACCAGGATCAGCAGCGTGTCGCCGCAGTCGGTGCGCAGCTGCGGCGTCAGGCTCAGCCGCACGTCGTCGACCGCCGCCGCGGCGGAGACGATCAGCGACACCGGCGCCGCCACCCGCTTGTCCTCTTCGCCGTCGCGCCAGACGGTGCGCATCGACAGCGAATCCTTGCCGACCGGGATGCTGATGCCGAGCCGCCGGCAGAACTCGCTCGCCGCGCGCACCGCATCGAACAGCCTCGCATCCTCGCCGGGCAGCCCGCAGGCGGCCATCCAGTTGGCTGACAGCTTCACGCGAGACAGATCGACGTCGGCGGCGGCGATGTTGGTCAACGCCTCGCCGATCGCCAGCCGCGAGGCAGCCGCGGCGTCGATAACCGCCACCGGCGTGCGCTCGCCCATCGCCATCGCCTCGCCAGCGTAACCGTCGAAGTCGGCCAGCGTCACCGCGCAGTCGGCCACCGGCACCTGCCACGGCCCGACCATCGGGTCGCGGCAGTTCAGCCCCCCGACGCTGCGGTCGCCGATGCTGATCAGGAAAGCCTTGCTCGCTACCGTCGGATGGCGTAGCACGTCGAGCAGCACCTGCTGCAACTCGAAGCCGGCCGTCTCGATCGGCGGCAGCGCAACAGGCTCGCGTCTGACGTCGCGGTGCATTTTCGGCGGCTTGCCGAGCAGCACATCCATCGGCATGTCGACCGCGTGCCCGGCACCGCCGCCGTCGACCACCAGTTGCCGGTCCGCCGAGATGCGGCCGACCACCGCGTACGGCGCCCGCTCGCGCCGGCAGATCCAGTCGAAGGCGGGCAGCCTCTCCGGCGCCACCGCCAGCGCGTAACGCTCCTGCGACTCGTTGCACCAGATCTCCAGCGGGCTCATGCCGCTTTCCTCGACCGGTACCTTGGGCAGTTCGAAGCGCGCGCCGCGCCTGGCGCTGTCGGCCAGCTCCGGCATCGCGTTGGACAGCCCGCCGGCGCCGACGTCGTGGATCGACAGGATCGGGTTGTCGGTGCCGAGCATCCAGCAGCGGTCGATCACCTCCTGCGCACGCCGCTGCATCTCGGCGTTGCCGCGCTGCACCGAGTCGAAGTCGAGCTGCTCGGTGTTCGCACCCGCCCCCATGCTGGAGGCCGCGCCGCCGCCCAGGCCGATTCGCATGCCGGGCCCGCCGAGCTGGATCAGCAAGGTGCCGGGCGGAAGGTCGAGCTTGTGCGTCAGGTCGTCGCGGATGCTGCCTATGCCGCCGGCGATCATGATCGGCTTGTGGTAACCGTAGCGCCGGCCCGCCACGTTTGCCTCGAACGAGCGGAAGTAGCCGACCAGGTTCGGCCGGCCGAACTCGTTGTTGAAGGCCGCCGCGCCGATCGGGCCGTCGATCATGATCGACAGCGCATCGCTGATCCGCGAAGGAAAGCCGTAGTCGCGTTCGTTGCG
>JBHJND010000588.1:0-4541 GCA_048497655.1 Caballeronia novacaledonica | reverse complement strand
GCCCCGCCACTGCAGCGTCGCGTGCGGCGAAGGAGTTGTTGACGGCTAGCCGCGCCGGCCCGCCCACGACGTGGCGGCCGCGCTGATCGGCCAGCCGCCATCCGCCCTTGAAGATGCCGCCCGTGAACATGATGCGCACGTGCCCCGACAGTGCATCGATTCGGCGTGGCACCCCATGGCGCTCGAGGTACGCGGGCGCCGCGTACAGGCCGTAGGTGAGTTCGCCGAGCCGGCGCGCGGCCAGGGAAGAGTCAGCGAGCTCGCCGACGCGAATGGCCACGTCCAACCCCTCATGCACCAGGTCAACCAGCCGGTTGGTGTAGTCGGCTTCGACCGCGACATCGGCGTAGCGCTGGAGATAGGCACTGACCCAGGCGTTGGCCGCGAGCATGCCGAACTCGACGCCGCAGGTGAGCTTCAGCACGCCGCGCGGCGCATCGTGGACGCGCGCCGCGACCTGCTCGGTGTCCTCGACGGCCGCCAGCACGGTCACCGCGCGCTCGAAGATCTCGCGCCCGACCTCCGTCAGCCGCAGCGAGCGTGTGGTGCGTTCCAGCAGCCTGACGCCAAGCTGCGATTCGAGACGGCTGATGACCCGCGAGACACGCGCCTTTTCCGAACCCAGCAGTTCGGCCGCACGGGTGAAGCTGCCGGCCTGCACCACCTTGACCAGGGCGCGCAGTTGGTCGAGTTCAATGGACGCCATTGTTGTTGAATCGAGCAACAGAAAGTTGGATTCTGAGGGATTTTTCGATGCCAGCGACCGCCGGAAGATGCGTGCCGTCTCCCTCCCGCTGCAGGAACCCTGATGAGTGCCAACCTCAACACCTCGCGTGCCCTGCCGCCGCGCGTGCTGATCGTCGCCGCCAACCCGGCGACTTCGACCGTGACCGGCTGGCCGGTGGGCTTCTGGGCCGCCGAGCTAACGCATCCCTACTGGACCTTCGTCGAGGCGGGCTATGCCGTCGACATCGCCAGCCCGAACGGTGGCGCCCTCGAACTCGACAGCTACTCGGATCCGCGCGATGCCAGCGGCTACTCGGCCGGCGACCTGCTGAGCCTCGGCTTCCTGTCGTCGGCCCGGCACGCCGCCCTGCTCGCAGACACGAAGCCGATCAGCGCGCTGAAGGTCGCCGACTACGACGCGGTCTTCCTGGTCGGCGGTCAGTCGCCGATGTTCACGTTCATCGACGATGAGCGGCTGCACCGCTTCATCGCCGACTTCTACGATTCCGGCAAGGTCGTCGCCGCGGTGTGCCACGCGACCTGCGCGCTGCTGAAGACGCGCCTCGCCAATGGCGACCTGCTGGTCAAGGGCAAGACCTGGACCGGCTTCGCCAACAGCGAGGAGCAGTTCGCCGACAGCTTCGTCGGCCGGCGCATACAGCCCTTCTGGATCGAGGACGAGGCGAGGAAGCTGCCCGACACGAATTTCGTCGTGAACTCGCGCTTTCGCGAGTTCGCGCTGCGCGACGGCCGGCTGGTCACCGGCCAGCAGCAATTCTCAGGCGCGGCGGCGGCACGGCTCGTCGTCGAAGCACTTGGCATCTAGGAGCTCATCATGACGATCGCGATCATCGGAGCCGGCAATGTCGGCATGGCGCTGGCCCGCAACCTGGTCTCGCACGGCGAGCGCGTTCACTTCGGCGTGCCGGACCCCGCCAAGTACGCCGCGGCCGTCGCCGCCCTCGGCGCCAACGCCCGGATCGGAACCGTGGCACAGGCCATCGACGAGGCTGACCTGGCCATCCTTGCGGTGCCCTACAGCGCCGCGCAGCAGGTGGCGCAGTCGGTTGCCGACTGGGGCCACCGGATCCTCGTCGACGCGACGAACCCGCTTGCGCCGGCGCTCGCCGGACTCGCGCTCGGCACGACCACGTCGGGCGCCGAACAGGTCGCGCAGCGGGCGCGCGGTGCGCGCGTCGTCAAGGCGTTCAACACCACCGGAGCCGAGAACATGGTCGAGCCGCGCTTCGCGGCCGGCGCCGTCTTCATGCCGGTGGCCGGCGACGATGCCGACGCGCGTGCGCGGGTCGTGGCGCTCGCGACGCTGCTCGGATTCGACGCCGTCGACGTCGGTCCGTTGGCGGCCGCGCGCTACCTCGAGCCGTTCGCGATGACCTGGATCCACATGGCGATCAAGCGCGGCATGGGGCGCGATTTCGCCTTCGGCCTGCTGCGGCGCTGACTGCGGGCGTAACTACAGGATGCGGTTGAACCAGACCATCGACAACAGGGCCGCGATCGTCGCCAGCAGCGCGCCAAGCCCGGCGAACACCGCCGTCACCTCGGTCGGGCGCTGCTTTTCGAACGCGATCTTGGCTCCGAGCGCGCGGTAGATCTTCCTGAGTTCCCGGGCGTCGGCGGCACGGAAGTACTCGCCATGCGTGATCGAGGCGACCTTCTGCAGCGCCTCCTCGTCGAGCCGTGTGCGCATCGACCAGCCATCCACCTTGACGACGACGCCTTCGGGCGTGCCCATGCCGACGGTGTAGATCCGCACCCCCTGCTTCGCCGCCAGTTCGGCCGCCTTCTGCGGCTCGGGACCGACGTTGCTCTGGCCATCCGAGAGCAGCACGATCGCCACCGACGTGTTCTCGCCCGGAGCGATCGACTTCAGGTCATCGCCCGCCGGCTCCTCGATCGGCCGCGGACGGTCCTTGCGCGGGTTGATGAAGCCGTCGACATCGATGCGCGCCTGGGGCATCGCCGTGTCGAGCGCGATGACGAGGCCGCTGCCCAGTGCGGTGCCGCGCTGAGGCTCGAGCCGCTCGAGCGCCGACAGGATGTCCTCGCGATTCGTCGTCGGCGACTGCACCACGGCGGCGGCCGCCGCGATACCGACGACGCCGATGCGCACGCTGTCCGGCTGCTCGCTGACAAAGGCGGTTGCCGCCTCGCGCGCTGCCGCCATGCGCGTCGGTGCGATGTCGGTGGCCTTCATGCTGCCCGACATGTCGAGCGCGAGGATCACCGTTTCCACCCGTGACGGCAGCGTGATCGTCGCCTGCGGCCGCGCGACCGCCAGCAGCATGGCGGTCAGCGCCAGCAGCCACAGCAGCGGCGGGACGACACGGCGCCAGCGCACCCCGCCGTCGTCGCTGACGAGTTCCAGGTTCGTCAGCTGCCGAACCGCGCGTTGCCGCCGGCGCACCAGCGCCCAGTAGGCGAGCAGCGCCAGCGGCAGCGCCAGGAGCAGCCACAGCAGCCGCGGCCAGAGGAACGTCAGTGCGGTCGATTCCATCGACGGTCAGGACGCATTGACGCCGGCGACGATCGCCGGCACGCCGCCGGCGGCGAGCTGACTGCGCCGCTTGCGCAGCTGCGTGAAGCGCAGCAGCGCGGCGTCGAGCGCTTCGTCGGTCGCCAGTTCGAGGCAGTCGACGCCGGCCTCGGCCAACGTCTCACGCAGCGCCGTTTCGCGCCGGGCCGCGGCGACTGCAAAGCGCTCGCGGAACGCGCGATCGTGCGTGTCGACCGTCATCTGCTCGCCGGTCTCGGCGTCCTGCATGACGATGAGGCCGAGGTCGGGCAGTTCGACTTCCAGTGGGTCGGTGAGCCGCACCGCGATCACCTCGTGACGGCGCGCAAGCTGCGCCAGTCGCCGTCCCCATCCGGGCGTGCTGATGAAATCCGAGATCACGAACACGACCGAACGGCGTTTCATCACCGGTTGCGCGAACGTCAGCAGTTCGGCGAGATCCGTCACCTTGCCGGGCGCTCCCGCCTTGCCCGGCGCCGGCGGCGCGCCGACGACCCCGATGCGATCGAGCACGTGCAGCACGTGGCGACGGCCGTTGCGCGCCGGGACCACTTCGCTGGCGCCTTCCGACTGCAGCACGGCGCCGATGCGGTTGCCGTAGCGTGTGAACAGCCGCGCCAGCACGGCGAAGAGCTCGGCCGACAGCACGCGCTTGCGCACGCCGCTCGAACCGAAATCGATCGACGCCGACAGATCGAGCAGGAACCAGGCCGCGACCTCGCGATCCTCCTGGAACTCGCGCACGTGCGGCACAGAGAGCCGTGCAGTGACGTTCCAGTCGATGTAGCGCACATCGTCGTGCAGCTGGTATTCGCGCAGATCAGCCAGGTCGAGGCCGAAGCCGCGGAACAGCGTCCGGTAGTCGCCCTGCAGCAGGCCGTCGAGCCGGCGCAGCACCGTCCATTCGAGCCGGCGCAGCAGCCGGTCGGGGTCGATGCGCCGGCCAGGACGCGCGCCGTCACCGGCGGACTCGTTGGCCGCCGCCGGTGCGCCGGGCGCTGCCGCGCCAGCGACCGCCTGACTAGGCGCCCGCCGCCACCCGAACATGGCTCTCGAGCGGCGCTTGCGGCGCCTGGATCGTCTGCAGCACGCGCATGATCAGCGCATCGGCCGTCTGCCCGTCCGACAGCGCCTCGTAGCTCAGTACCAGCCGGTGCCGCAGCACGTCGGGAACGAGGTCGATGACGTCCTCCGGCAGTACATAGGCGCGGCCGCGCAGGAACGCCAGCGCCCGCGCGCCTTCGATCAGGCTGATCGTCGCGCGCGGGCTGGCGCCGAA
>JBHJND010000587.1:0-3015 GCA_048497655.1 Caballeronia novacaledonica | reverse complement strand
TGCCGTCCCACACCGGCCGCGTGCTCGAGCGGCAAACGCCGAGGATCGCCACCTCGGGCGCGTTGATGATCGGCGTGAAGTAGGTGCCGCCGATGCCGCCGAGCGAGGAGATCGAGAAGGTGCCGCCCTGCATGTCGGCCGGGCCCAGCTTGCTGTCGCGCGCCTTGGCCGCCAGCGCCGAGGTCTCGGCGGCGATCTCGAAGATGCCCTTCCTGTCGGCGTCCCTGATCACCGGCACCACCAGGCCGTTCGGCGTGTCGGCGGCGAAGCCGATGTGCCAGTAGTTCTTGCGGATGATCGCCGTGCCGTCGGGATCGATCGAGCTGTTGAAGTCGGGGAACTTCTTCAGCGTCACCACCGCCGCCTTGATCAGGAAGGCGAGCATGGTGAGCTTCGGCGCTTCCTTGTTCTTCTCGTTCTCCCGGTTGACGGTGACGCGGAACGCCTCCAGCTCGGTGATGTCGGCGTCCTCGTGGTTGGTGACGTGCGGGATCATCACCCAGTTGCGGTGCAGGTTCGGCCCCGACAGCTTCTTGATGCGCGACATCTCGACGCGCTCGACCGGACCGAACTTGGCGAAGTCGACCTGCGGCCACGGCAGCACGCCCAGGCCTGCACCGGCCGCCGCGGCGGCCGGCGCGCCCGCCGGCCGTGCGCCACCGGCCATCACGCCCTTGACGAAGCCGCGCACGTCGTCGGTGGTGATCCGGCCCTTCGGCCCGCTGCCGCGCACCAGCGCCAGGTCGACGCCGAGCTCGCGGGCGAACTTGCGCACCGACGGCGAGGCGTGCGGCTTCATGCCGCCTTCCTCGACCGTCGCCACCGGCCGCTCGGCCATCTCGGTGGCGAACGCGGTCGACAGCGGCGCGGACGGCGTCGGCGGGCTGGGCACCGGCGCCGGGGCCGGTGCCGGGGCCGGTGTCGGCGCAGCTTCGGCGCGCGCCGGCGGCGGCGCGGCGGCCGGCGCCTGCGCCGCCGCCCCGGTGTCGAGCAGCAGCACCACCGAGCCCTCGGAGACCTTGTCGCCGAGCTTCACCCGCATCTCGCCCACCGTGCCGGCGTGCGACGACGGGATCTCCATCGACGCCTTGTCCGACTCCACCGTGATCAGCGACTGCTCCACCTTCACCGCGTCGCCGGGCTTCACCAACACCTCGATCACCTCGACCTCCTTGAAGTCGCCAATGTCGGGCACCTTGATCTCGATCTGCGCCATCTGGTCTCCTCGTCCTGTTCTCGTCGGCGGGTGTCAGGCCGTCATCGGGTTGGCCTTGCCGGCGTCGATGCCGTACCTGCGCATCGCTTCCGCCAGCTTCGCCGCCGGGAACAGCCCTTCATCGGACAGCGCGCGCAGCGCCGCCAGCACGATGAAGTGGCGGTCGACCTCGAAGAACTCGCGCAGCTTGGCGCGGGTGTCGGAGCGGCCGAAGCCGTCGGTGCCGAGCACCCGGTACTCGCGGCCCTTCGGCACCCAGGCGCGGATCTGGTCGGCGAACAGCCGCATGTAGTCGGTCGAGGCGACGATCGGCCCGGCGGTGCGCTCGAGCTGCTCGGTCACGTAGGGCTTGCGCGGTTTCTCCGCCGGGTGCAGCAGGCTCCAGCGCTCCGCGTCCATGCCGTCGCGGCGCAGCTCGGTGAAGCTGGTCACGCTCCACACGTCGCCGGAGACGCCCCAGTCCTTCTCCAGCAGCTCGGCGGCGGCGATCGACTCGCGCAGTATGGTGCCGCTGCCAAGCAGCTGCACGCGCGGAATGCTCGCCCCCATGCCGCTGCCCGCCGGCCCTTCGCGCAGCCGGTACATGCCGCGCAGGATGCCCTCCTCCTGGCCTTTCTTCAGGCCGGGGTGCGGGTAGTTCTCGTTCATCAGCGTCACGTAGTACCAGACGTTGTCCTGCTTCTCGATCATCCGCTTCAGCCCCGCCTGCAGGATCACCGCCACCTCGTGGGCGAAGGTCGGGTCGTAGCTGACGCAGTTGGGGATCGTGCTCGAAAGGATGTGCGAGTGGCCGTCCTGGTGCTGCAGCCCCTCGCCGTTGAGCGTCGTGCGGCCGGCGGTGCCGCCGAGCAGGAAGCCGCGCGCCTGCATGTCGCCGGCCAGCCAGGCCAGGTCGCCGGTGCGCTGGAAACCGAACATCGAATAGAAGATGTAGAAGGGAATCATCTCCCGGTTGTTGGTCGAGTACGAGGTTGCTGCGGCGATCCAGTCGGCCATCGCGCCGGCCTCGTTGATCCCTTCCTCCAGGATCTGCCCGGCCTTGTCCTCGCGGTAGTACATGACCTGGTCACGGTCGACCGGCTCGTACAGCTGCCCCTGCTGGCTGAAGATGCCGAGCTGGCGGAACATGCCCTCCATGCCGAAGGTGCGCGCCTCGTCGGGGATGATCGGCACCACGCGGTTGCCGATCCCCTTGTCGCGCACCAGTTGCGTCAGGAAGCGCACGAAGGCCTGGGTGGTCGAGATCTCGCGCCCCTCGGCGGTCGGCTCGAGCACCGCGTTGAACGCCTCCAGCCCCGGCACGGCGAGCTTCTCGTCGGCGACGCGCCGCCGCTGCGGCAGGAAGCCGCCGAGCGCGCGGCGTCGCTCGAGCAGGTACTTCATCTCGTCGGAGTTCGGCTCCGGCTTGTAGAACGGAATCTCCGGCAGGCGCTCGTCGGGGATCGGGATGCGGAAGCGGTCGCGGAACTCGCGCACCGCGTCGTCGTCGAGCTTCTTCAGCTGGTGGGTCGGGTTCTTGCCCTCGCCGATCTTGCCCATGCCGAAGCCCTTGACGGTCTTGGCCAGGATGACTACCGGCTGCTTCTGGTGCCTGGTCGCCGCGGCGTAGGCGGCGTAGATCTTGTGCGGGTCGTGGCCGCCGCGGTTCAGCCGCCAGATGTCGTCGTCCGACATCCGCGAGACCATCTCCAGCAGGCGCGGGTCCTTGCCGAAGAAGTGCTTGCGCACGAAAGCGCCGTCGTTGGCCTTGAAGTTCTGGTACTCGCCGTCGACGGTGGTCTCCATCACGTGGCGCAGCG
>JBHJND010000586.1:0-4208 GCA_048497655.1 Caballeronia novacaledonica | reverse complement strand
CGACGGCGAGCGCACGCCGGGCCGGGTGGCGATCTTCGCCACCTGCTATGTGAACTACAACGAGCCGGGCATCGGCCACGACCTGATTGCGATCCTCGAGCACAACGAGATCCCTTACATGCTGCTCGAGAAGGAGGCCTGCTGCGGCATGCCGAAGCTGGAGATCGGCGACCTGGAGTCGGTCGAGCACCTGAAGAGCATCAACATCCCGCAACTGGCGAGGCTGGCGCGCGAGGGCTACGCGATCGTGACCTCGATCCCGTCCTGCACGCTGATGTACAAGCAGGAACTGCCGCTGATGTTTCCCGACGACGCCGACGTGCAGGCAGTCAGGCAGGCGATGTGGGACCCGTTCGAGTACCTCGTCGCACGCCACAAGGACGGCCTGCTCAAGACGGACTTCAGGAAGCCGCTCGGCACGGTCTCTTACCACGTCCCGTGCCACGGCCGGGTGCAGAACATAGGCCGCAAGACGGAGGAGATGCTGAAGCTGCTGCCGCAGACGAAGGTCAACACGGTCGAGCGCTGTTCGGGCCACTCGGGAATCTGGGGCACCCGCAAGGAGTTCCATGCGATGGCAATGAAGATAGGTAGGCCGGTGTTCAAGAGCATGGCCGGCGCCCAGCCCGACTACATCAGTTCGGACTGCCAGCTCGCCGGCCGTCACATCGAGCAGGGCATCGAGCGCCACGCCGCCGAGGCACTGGGCGGCAAGCGGCCCGAGGTCGCACACCCCATCACGCTCGTGCGCATCGCGTACGGCATCTAGAGAAGAAAGGAGTCCGGAGTTGCACATGGCCGCCATTTCCCGCGACAGCCTGCTGTCCCTCGAGGCGTATGCGAAGAGCCGCAAGGATTTCCGCGCCAGGGTGATCGAGCACAAGAAGAACCGCACGCTCTGCCTCGGCGGTCACGTGACGTTGCTCTTCGAGGACGAGCTGACCGTCCGCTACCAGATCCAGGAGATGCTGCGCATCGAGAAGACCTTCGAGGAGGAGGGCATCCAGGACGAACTGGACGCCTACGGCCCGCTGGTGCCCGACGGCACCAACTTGAAGGCGACGATGATGATCGAGTACGACGACCCGGCCGTGCGCAAGCGCGAGCTGGCGCGGCTGATCGGCATCGAGGACCGGACCTACGTGCAGGTCGACGGCCTGGAAAAGGTCTACGCGATCGCCGACGAGGACCTGGAGCGCGAGAACGAGGAAAAGACCTCCTCGGTGCATTTCCTGCGCTTCGAGTTCACTCCGGCCATGATCGACGGCCTGAAGAAGGGCGCCGCGCTGGCGGTCGGCATCGACCACCCCAACTACCCGGTGCGGATCGACGAGGTGGCGCCCAGCGTGCAGGCGGCGCTGGTCAAGGACTTCGCCTGAAGCGTCGCGGCGGCGATGGACCCGACGACGGTGCAGCCGCCGGCCCGGCGGCTGCGCCGCTTTCGTTCGCCCGCAAGGGCCGCGGCGCGGTCAGCAACCTCGCACACCGCTTCGAAAGCCGACAACGACTCGTCGACGGCGACGCGCTCGACGCGGTGCTTGCCGACAACGAGGCGCTCGACCGGCCGCCGGCGACCGAGGTTCGACACGAGCAGGCGAAGAGCCTGCTCGCCTACAACGACTCGCCGGACATCTACTTCGACCGGTCGATCAATCCGTACCGCGGCTGCGAGCACGGCTGCGTCTACTGCTACGCGCGGCCGACGCACAGCTACCTTAACCTGTCGCCTGGCCTCGACTTCGAGACCCGGCTGGTGGCCAAGGTCAACGCGGCCGACGTGCTGCGCCGCGAACTGGCCGCGCCTCGCTATCGGGCGGCGGTCGTCAACCTCGGCTCCGCCACCGACGCCTACCAGCCGGTCGAGCGCGACCTGCGCATCACCCGCGCAGTGCTCGAAGTGCTCGCCGAGTCGCGGCATCCGGTGGCCATCGTCACCAAGGCGAGCCTGGTGGAGCGCGACCTCGATCTGCTGGCGCCGCTGGCGAAGGAGCGGCTGGCGGCGGCGTTCATCAGCGTCACCACGCTCGATAGCGAGCTGTCGCGCCGGCTCGAGCCGCGCGCCGCGGCGCCGGCGCGCCGCCTGCGCACGATCGAGACGCTGGCGCGCGCCGGCGTGCCGGTGTGCGTGAACGTGGCGCCGGTGATTCCGTTCGTCAACGAGCCCGAGATCGAGCGCATCCTCGAGGCGGCGGCGCACGCCGGAGCCGGCGGGGCCTTTTACACGGTGCTGCGCCTGCCGTGGGAGGTGGCGCCCCTGTTCAGGCAATGGCTGCAGGTGCACTACCCGCTGCGTGCCGAAAGGGTGATGAACCGGGTGCGCGACATGCGCGACGGAAGCGACTACAAGGCGGACTTCGGCACGCGGATGAAGGGAAGCGGCCCGTGGGCAGACCTGATCCGGCAGCGCTTCGACAAGTCCTGCGCCCGCCTTGGGCTCGGCCGCGGGCGATTCGAACTGCGCGACGACCTGTTCAGGCCGCCCCGCCTCGGACCGCAACTGAACCTGTTCTGATCAGTGCGCGGTGCCTTCGAAGATGGTTTGGAACAGAAGCACGATCACCGTGATCAGGATGGTGGCGCCGACCATCAGCGTGGCTATGGCCACCAGCACCGCGTCCCAGCCGCTGTCGTTGCGTCGGTCGGCCGCGGCGTTGAAGCGGGCGTCGAATTTCTCGTCCGGCATGAGGGCGATCACCAGCGCTTCGATGAATCCCGCGACCACCGGCAGCATCAGGACGAAGAATGCGGGCGTCTGGTACCAGTTGCGCACGCCGACGATCAGCGGCACCGTCAGTGCGGTGACCGCCAGCGGCAGCCACCACCTCGGGCGCCCGAGGTAGATCCGGTGGGCGCCGAAGGCGCCGAGCAGGAAGGCGAGGAGGGCGGCGAGCGACTTGCGGCGGAAGGTCACTTTGGCGGTCCGATCGAGCCTGGCCGACGGGCGATATTAGTCGGCCGCAGGTGCTGGAGCGCGGCGCCGGCACAGGGACGGTGACGAGTGCCGGCCCCGTTTGCCCGCGGGTGGCGCCTCGGCTAGAATTACCGGCTTTTCCAGAATGCAAGCGCTGGATTTTCAAGAGGAAGATTGCACATGGTCGTCATCCGACTGGCCCGCGGAGGCGCCAAGAAGCGTCCGTTCTTCAACATCGTCGCCACCGACTCGCGCAATCCGCGCGACGGCCGCTTCATCGAGCGCGTCGGTTTCTACAACCCGGTGGCCCCGGAAGGCGACACCCGCTTCCGTCTGGCTGCCGATCGCCTGACCTACTGGCAGGGAGTCGGCGCACGGCTGTCGCCGACGGTCGCGCGCCTGGTCAAGGAGTTTGGAAGGCCCGCGGCCTGAGCCGGGCGCAGCGCCGCCGGTGCCGGCCGATCTGGTCGAACTGGGCGTGTTGCGCGGCGCCTATGGCGTGATGGGCTGGGTGAGGGTGCAGCCGCATTCGGCGCAGGCCCCGGTGCTTCGGGCATGCCGCCAATGGTGGTTGCTAGACGAGCCGCAGGGCGCGATCCAGGTGGCGGCAGTCCGCCGCCACGGAGCGGCGCTGGTGGCGAAGCTGCAGGGTTGCGAGACGCCGGAGCAGGCCGACCGGTTGCGTGGGGTGCGGGTCGGCGTGTCGCGCGCGGAGTTTCCGCCGGCCGGCGAAGGCGAGGTCTACTGCGTCGACCTGATCGGCGCCCGCGTGGTCAATCGCCACGGGGTCGAACTGGGCACGGTGACCGAGGTGCTGAGCAGCAACGCGCAGGAACTGCTCGAGGTGCGGCAGGGCGAACGGGTGCTGCTGGTGCCGATGGTCGATCGCCACGTCGACGAAGTCGATCTGGGCCGGCGGCTGGTGAGGGTGGACTGGGAAGCGGACTGGTAGGTTGCGGGCAGGGCAGATGCGGTTCGACGTGGTCACGCTGTTTCCGGAGATGTTTGCCGCGGTCACCGACCACGGCATCACGCGGCGCGCGCGCGAACTCGGGCTGTGGCGACTCGCGACCTGGAACCCGCGCGACTTCACCAGCGACAGGCACCGCACCGTCGACGACCGTCCCTTCGGCGGCGGCCCCGGCATGGTGCTGATGGCCGAGCCGCTGGCGGCCGCCGTCGGCGCGGCGCACGACGCGCAGCGCGCCGCGGGGTACACCGCCGGCCGGGTCCTGGCCCTGTCGGCGGGCGGCCGGAAGCTGACCGATGCGCGCGTGCGCGCCTGGGCGCAGCAGGG
>JBHJND010000585.1:0-2426 GCA_048497655.1 Caballeronia novacaledonica | reverse complement strand
GATCCAGGACGTTGACATCCCGATCGAGCACGCGCCGGAGTTCGCCTCGTTCTTCCTGCGCGAGATCGGCATCCTGCCAGTGTGGATCTGCCCGATCGGCGCCACGCCGCGGGCGGAGCGGTTCCCGCTGTTCCCGCGCCGCTCCTGCCCCTACGCGAATTTCGGCTTCTGGGACGTGGTGCGCCGGCGCGAGAGGTTTCCGCCGGGCCACTTCAACCGGCTGGTCGAGCGCGAGGTGGCCCGTTTAGGAGGGATCAAATCGCTTTACTCCGACAGCTACTACTCTGCCGACGAATTCCGGGCGACCTACGGCGGCGACAGCTATCGCCGGCTGAAGGCGCGCTACGACCCGCAGGGGCGGCTCGGCGACCTGTACGCCAAGTGCGTGCTGCGGCAGTAGCCGGCCCGGAGCCGCTCTCATCCGCTCTCGCCTCGTTCGCCGTCGATGAAGCTCGTCGCCCGACTGATCCTTCCCTTGCTCGCGCTGCTGCTGCTGGCGGCGCACTTCTACCGCGCCGACCGGATGGTGCTGGCGGTGCTGTGCGCCGCGCTGACGCTGCTGCTGGTGGTGCCGCGGCCGTGGGCGGCGCGCACGCTGCAGGCGGCGCTGGTGCTCGGCGCGATCGAATGGCTGCGCACGCTGGCCTCGTTTGCCGCCACGCGGGTGGCGGTGGGCCAGCCGTACCTGCGGCTGGCGCTGATCCTCGGCGCGGTGGCCGCCTTCACGCTGCTCGCCGCCTGGGTCTTCCAGCACCGGACGCTGCGCAGCCGCTTCCGCCTCGTGTAGCCGTCGGGCTGCCGCCGATGCGGTAGCCCGCCGCCGCAGGCGGCACCCCGATTGACGGAGGGCATGCCCGAACGCGCCCTGCGGTGTAGTTTCAATTCGAGTTCGCGGACCGTCACGGAGGTCAGATGGTTGCGATCATCGACAGACCTGGCGCAAGCGCGGCGCGGGCGAACCTGCAGCGCGAGTGCTGGCGCGATAGCAGCGACCGGTTGCAGGCGCGGATCCCCAGCGCCTGGGTGCGCAACTCGATGGCGATCGTGCTGGCCGGCGGGCGCGGCACGCGGCTGGCCCAGCTCACCGACTGGCGGGCCAAGCCGGCGGTGTCCTTCGGCGGCAGCTACCGGATCATCGATTTCGCGCTTTCCAACTGCGTCAACTCCGGGCTGCGCCGGGTCGGCGTGTGCACCCAGTACAAGGCGCAGAGCCTGATCGGCCACCTGCACCGGGCGTGGAGCTTCCTCGACGGGCGTTTCGACGAGTTCGTCGAGCTGCTGCCGGCGCAGCAGCGGCTCGAGCCGGTGTGGTACCGCGGCACCGCCGATGCCGTCTACCAGAACATCGACCTGCTGCTGCGGCACGGGCCGCAGTTCGTGGTGGTGCTGGCCGGCGACCACGTCTACAAGATGGACTACCAGGTGCTGCTGGCCGAGCACGTCGAGTGCGGCGCCGACGCCACCATCGCCTGCATCGAGATGCCGCTCGCCGAGGCGTCGGCCTTCGGCGTCGTCGAGGTCGACGGCGAGGGCTGGATCAGGCGCTTCGACGAGAAGCCGGCGCAGCCGCGGCCGATGCCGGGACGGCCGGGCCTCGCGCTCGCCAGCATGGGCATCTACGCATTCGACGCGGAGACCCTCTACGCGGCGCTGTCGCGCGACGCCGCCGCGCCGGATTCGCAGCGCGACTTCGGCTGCGACGTCATCCCGGCGCTGCTCGCCGAAGGCTGCCGGCTGCGCGCGCACAACTTCCGCGCCAGCTGCGTGAACATGGCGCGCGGACTGCCTTACTGGCGCGATGTCGGCACCGTCGACGCGTTCTGGCAGGCCAACCTCGAGCTGACGCACGTGACGCCGGACCTGAACCTGTACGACCGCGAGTGGCCGATCTGGACCTACCAGGAACAGCTGCCGCCGGCGAAATTCGTCTTCGACGACGAGCACCGGCGCGGCATCGCGCCCGACTCGCTGGTGGCCAGCGGCTGCATCGTCAGCGGCACGGTGGTGCGCCGCTCGCTGCTGTCGACCAACGTCAAGGTCGACGACGCGGCGCAGATCGAGGACTCGGTGCTGCTGCCCAACGTGCAGGTGGGCGAGGGCGCGGTGCTGCGGCGGGCGGTGGTCGACAAGTACTGCCGGATCCCGCCGGGCCTGACGGTCGGCGTCGACGGGCAGGACGACCGCAGGCGCTTTCACGTCACCGACGGGGGCGTGACGCTGATCACGCCGGAGATGCTCGGCCAGGTGCTGCACGTGCACCCGTGACCGATCTCGCATCGGCGCCGGGCCTATGCAGCGGAACCACTTTCGAAGCGGAGATCCGGATGACACGAAGAGCAGGACAGGGACGGTCGGCGAATGCCGGCGCCTCGACCGACCGCGTGGTCGCGCGGCCGGACGGCTTCTACTGGGTGGCCGACGACGGG
>JBHJND010000584.1:0-1953 GCA_048497655.1 Caballeronia novacaledonica | reverse complement strand
GCACGATCGCCGGCGTCGCCTCGCAGTGAAACTGCATGCCGATGTGCGCCACGCCGGCGTGCTCGATCACGAACGCCTGGTTCTCGCACCAGCGGCTGGCGAGGAAGTTGGTCGCCCGCGCCGGCAGCGAGAAGGTGTCGCCGTGCCACTGGAACATCTCGATCTCGGCCGGCGTGCTGCCGAGCCATTCGCGCGCCACCCTCGGCTCGGTGATCGACACCCTGCCCCAGCCGATCTCCTTGACCCGGTTGCGCGTGACCGCCGCGCCGAGCGCGCGCGCCAGCAGCTGCCCGCCGAGGCAGTGGCCTATCACCGGCACGCCGGCGCCGACCGCGGTGCGCAGCAGCCGCAGCTCATCGCTGATCCAGGGCAGCGCGTCGTTGGCGCTCATCGGCCCGCCGAGGGAGCAGATGCCGGCGAACTGCGCGGCCTCTGCCGGCGCCGGCTCGCCCTGGTCGAGGCGCAGCAGCCGATACTCGATGCGGTGCTCGCGCAGCCAGTCCTCGAAGTGCCCCGGCCCGACGTCGCCGTGGTGCTGCAGGATCGCGACGGTGCGCTTTTCCTGGCTCATGCGACCGACTTCACCCGCCGCGCCGGCGTCAGCAGCTCGGCGAAGCGCTCGCGGATCGACCGCTCGATGCCGGCCGCGTCCAGGCCGACGCTCGCCAGCAGCTGCTGGGTGTCGCCGTGGTCGACGAAGCGGTCCGGCAGGCCGAGCAGCAGCAGCGGCACCTCGATGCCGAGTTCTGCCAGCAGCTCGGCGCAAGCCGAGCCGGCGCCGCCCATCACCACGTTCTCCTCGACGGTGACCAGCACGTCGTGCGAGCGCGCCAGCTTCTCGACCAGCGCCGCGTCGAGCGGCTTGACGAACCGCATGTTGGCGACCGTCGCGTCCAGTGGCCCGGCGGCCTCCAGTGCCGGCTGCAGCATCGTGCCGAAGGAGAGGATGGCGATCCGCGCGCCCTGCGGGCAGCCGCTGTCGCGCCGCAGCTCGCCGCGGCCCAACGGCAGCGAGACGAGGTCGCGCTCGATCGTCGCGCCGACGCCGGCGCCACGCGGGTAGCGCACCGCCGCCGGTCCGTCGTGGCGCACGGCGGTGGTCAGCATCGCCCGGCACTCGTTCTCGTCGGCCGGCGCCATCACCACCAGGTTCGGCACGCACCGCAGGTACGAAAGGTCGAAGGCGCCGTGGTGCGTCGCGCCGTCGGCGCCGACCAGCCCGCCGCGGTCGAGCGCGAAGACCACCGGCAGGTTCTGGATCGCCACGTCGTGGATCAGCTGGTCGTAGCCGCGCTGCAGGAAGGTCGAGTAGATCGCCAGCACCGGGCGCAGCCCCTCGCAGGCCATGCCGGCGGCCAGCGTCACGGCGTGCTGCTCGGCGATGCCGACGTCGAAGTAGCGGCCGGGGAACTCGCGCTCGAAGCGCACCATCCCGGAGCCCTCGCGCATCGCCGGCGTGATGCCGACCACCCGCGAGTCCGCTGCCGCGATGTCGCACAGCCAGTCGCCGAAGACCTGCGTGTAGGTCGGCGTGCCCGCGGCGGCCGGCTTGCCGATGCCGACCGAGGGGTCGAACCGGCCCGGCCCGTGGTAAAGGACCGGGTCGGCCTCGGCCAGCTTGTAGCCCTGCCCCTTGCGCGTCACCACGTGCAGGAACTGCGGCCCGGTGCGATGGCGCAGGTTCTGCAGTGCGACGCCGTGGATCAGCTGGTCGTAGCCGCGCTGCAGGAACGTCGAGTAAATCGCGACCACCGGGCGGGCGCCCTCGCAGGCCATGCCGGCCGCGAGCGTCACCGCGTGCTGCTCGGCGATGGCCACGTCGTAATAGCGGTCGGGAAACCTCTTCGAAAACTCGACGAGCCCCGAGCCTTCGCGCATTGCGGGCGTGATGCCGACGACACGAGGGTCGCGCTCGGCCATGTCGCACAGCCACTGTCCGAACACCTGCGAGTA
>JBHJND010000583.1:0-3737 GCA_048497655.1 Caballeronia novacaledonica | reverse complement strand
CTGGCCTGCCTGCCGGTATTCATCACCAGGCGCGAGATCGCGCGCTGGGAGGGAACGGTGTTCCTGCTCTACTACGCTGCCTACGTCACCTACCTGATCCTCGCCGCACAGCGGCATGCTGGGCTGGACCGCTTCTCGGCGGTGATGCTGAGCTTCGTGCTGCCGATCACGGTGATCACGCTGATCGTCGTGCTGGTGCGCAGGCCGGCCGGCGGCCGATGAACCTGCTGCCGCTGCTTACTCTGCTGCCGTTCGCCGGCGCAGCGCTGCTGGGCATCGTTCCGAACCGGCGGCGGCGCGCAGCGGTCGCTGTCGCGGGAGTAGTCACGATATTGGCGCTCGCGCTGGTGCTGGCAAGCGCGGCGCCAGTCTTCGAAGGCCAGGTACTGCGATGGTCGATCGACTGGGTGCCTTCGCTGGGCCTCGCCTTGGGCTTGCGAATGGACGGCCTGGCCTGGGTATTTGCGCTGCTGATCTGCGCGATCGGCGCCCTGGTGGTGCTGTACGCCGCCTACTACCTGAGCATCGACGACCCGGCAGCACGCTTCTTCCGCTACCTGCTGCTGTTCATGGGCGCCATGCTCGGCGTCGTGCTGGCCGACAACCTGCTGCTGCTTGTGGTGTTCTGGGAAGCCACGAGCCTCGCATCGTTCCTGCTGATCGGCTACTGGAGCCATCGGGCCGACGCGCGTGAGGGCGCGCGCATGGCTCTGACGATCACCGGCGCGGGAGGACTCGCGCTGCTGGGGGGCGTGCTGCTGCTGGGCCACATTGCCGGCAGCTTCGAACTCGACACGGTGCTGGCATCCGGCGACCTGATCCGCTCGCATCCGCTGTATCGGCCGGCGCTGGTGCTCGTGCTGCTCGGCGCCTTCACGAAGAGCGCGCAGTTCCCGTTTCACTTCTGGCTGCCGCATGCAATGGCGGCGCCGACGCCGGTCTCGGCCTACCTCCACTCCGCCACCATGGTGAAGGCCGGCGTGTTCCTGCTTGCCCGGCTCTACCCGGCGCTGGGGCACTCGCCGGAGTGGTTCTGGCTCGTCAGCCTGACCGGTTTGGCCACGCTGCTGGTCGGTGCCTACCTGGCGATCTTCCAGCATGACCTCAAGGGGCTGCTGGCGTACTCCACCATCAGCCATCTGGGCCTGATCACGCTGCTGTTCGGCCTGGACAACGAGTTGGCGATGGTTGCGGGCGTCTTCCACCTCCTCAACCACGCGACGTTCAAGGCGTCGCTGTTCATGGCGGCGGGAATCATCGACCACGAAACCGGCTCGCGCGACATGCGCAGGCTGAATGGTCTCTGGAAGTACCTGCCATGGACCGGAGCGCTGGCGATGGTGGCGAGCGCGGCGATGGCGGGTGTGCCGCTGCTCAATGGCTTCCTGTCCAAGGAGATGTTCTTCGGTGCGGCAGTCGCGGCCGAAGGCCCGCGCCTGCTTTCCATCGCGCTGCCGGTGGGCGCGACGATCGCCGGCATCTTCAGCGTTGCCTACAGCGCACGCTTCATCCACGACGTGTTCTTCAACGGCGAACCGGTCGGTCTCGACCGCACACCGCACGAGCCGCCGCGCTTCATGCGCGTGCCGGTCGAAGTGCTGGTGGTGATCTGCCTCGCTGTCGGCGTGGCCCCTGCGCTCACCATCGGCCCGCTGCTGGCGGTCGGCGCGTCATCGGCGCTCGGCGGTCCGCTACCCGAGTACAGCCTTGCGCTGTGGCACGGCTTCAACCTGCCGCTGCTGATGTCGGCGCTCGCGCTGGCGGGTGGGCTGGCGCTGTACTTCGGTCTGCAGAAGTTCATAAACCTGCACCGCATCACGCTGCTGCCGCGCGGTGGCCGCGAGGCCTTCCGCTTCTTCGTGGAACGGGGCATCGGCGCGGCCCGCGCATTGACCCTGGCTTTGCAGAACGGCAGCCTGCAGCGTTACCTTCTGCTGCTGCTGCTGGTGGCGATCGCCGCCGGTGCATTGCCGTTCCTCAAGGGTGCCGGCGCGATCGGCGATCTGGCTCCGCTGACGCCGGCCGGGCCGATCGCAACGGCGTTCGTGGCAATGGGCATGGTGTTTGCGACTGCGGCAGCCGTGGCGTATCGCCGGCGCTTCGTGGCGCTTCTCTACCTCGGCGCGGTTGGCCTCGTGGTGGCGTGGGTCTTCGTCTACCTGTCGGCGCCGGATCTCGCACTGACCCAGGTGCTGGTCGAACTGGTCACGGTGGTGCTGATGATGCTGGCACTGCACTGGCTGCCGCAGGCCAGTCTGCCGGAGTTGCCAAAGGCCCGTGTGGTGCTCCATCTGGCCGTCGCGCTGGCCGCCGGGCTCGGAGCGGCGGCACTGTCATTCCTCGTGATGACGCGGCCATTTCAATCGATTTCTCCATACTTCCTGGCCCATTCAGTACCGCTTGGCGGAGGGGCCAATGCGGTCAATGTCATCATCGTCGATTTTCGCGGTTTCGACACGCTGGGCGAGATCGTGGTGCTGGGCATCGCCGCGATCATCATCGCTGCGCTCCTGGTGCCGGGCGCGAAAGCCCATGCGCAGCATCGCGGCGATGTCCTGCCGCTGGCCTCGGGGCAGGTGTCGCTGATGCTGGCGCTGGTCGCGCGCCTGGTGCTGCCCTTCGTGGTGCTGGTGGCGGCGTTCCTCTTCCTGCGCGGCCATAACGAGCCGGGTGGCGGCTTCATCGCCGGGCTTGTGCTGGCGATCGGATTGGTCCTGCAGTACGTCGCCAACGGCCAGCGCTGGACCGACGAACGCCTGCCGCGCGACTTCTCGCCATGGGTGAGCGTCGGCCTGCTGGTGGCCGGCGCGACGGGCATGGCCAGTGCGCTATTCGGCAGCCCGTTTCTCACCAGCACCTACGACTACCCCGAGGTGCCGCTGCTCGGTCCGGTGCCGCTGGCCAGCGCCGGCCTGTTCGATCTGGGCGTGTTCCTGACCGTGGTCGGCGCGGCGATGATGATGCTGGCGGCCATCGGTCGCCTGAAGGACGTGCGCTGATGGAAGCGCTGCTTGCGCTGTTCGTCGGGGTGATGACTGCAGCAGGCGTCTATCTGCTGCTGCGCGCGCGCACGTTCGACGTCGTGCTCGGGATGACGCTGCTGTCCTATGCGGTCAACGTCTTCATCTTCCTGACAGGACGTGTCGCGATCGGCAAGACGACGATTGTCGACGGCAAGCGCGCTGCCACGCTGGTGGCGTATGCCGATCCGCTGCCGCAGGCACTGGTGCTCACTGCGATCGTCATCAGCTTTGCCATGACAGCGCTGCTGCTGGTGATCGCGTTGCGGGCCCGCGCCGAGACCGGTAGCGACCACGTCGACGGGGTCGAGCCGGACGCGCACGAAGCGACTGCGGGCGGGGACCGGCGATGACTCCAGAGCACTGGATCATCGCGCCGATCGTGCTGCCACTGCTGGCGGGCGCCCTGGCGTTGCTGGCGGAGAAACGCTCGGCCCGGATGGCGGCGGCCGTCTCGGTGAGCGCCACACTGCTGCTCGCGGTGATTGCGCTGCGCCTGGTCGCGCTCGCGTCGGAGGGTGAAGTCGTCGCCTACCTGGTGGGCAACTGGCGGGCGCCGTTCGGCATCGCGCTGGCGCTCGACCGCCTGTCGGCGCTGATGCTGATGCTGACTGCAGTTGTCGGCGTCGCGGCGGCGATGTACGCGCGCGGACACGGCCGGCACGGCCGCCACGACGAGCGCAGTCCGCACTTCCATGCGCTGTTCCAGTTCCAGCT
>JBHJND010000582.1:0-5086 GCA_048497655.1 Caballeronia novacaledonica | reverse complement strand
CAGCACGCCGCGCAGCAGCCGGTGCTTCAGCGCCATCTTGGTCACGTAGGTCGGCAGCCAGCCGGTGTTCTGCACCACCAGCCGCACCCGCCAGGTATCGGCGCCGACGGTCTGGACGCTGACCTCGCGCAGTTCCAGCTTCGGCGAGACCAGCGCCTGCCACAGCAGCCACTGCGGAAAGCGGGCGATCTCCGCCTCCAGCCGGTGCGGCGGCGGGTTGTTGAACGCCTTGGCCTTGTTCCAGCCGCCGAGCTCCACCGGGCCGAGCTGCGGGTGGTCGAAAGGCCGCCAGTCGACGTGGCCGCGGCCGTCGAGCTCGCGGTCGCTCCAGTGCAGCATCTTCAGGTCGTCCTCGACCGGATGGTCGCGGAACCAGTGGATCCACTCCTTGTTGTCGATGCCGGCTTCCTTCTTCGGGTTCCAGATCTCCACCGTCCACATGAACATGCCGAGGTGCTCGTAGATCCAGTCGAAGGCGCCGCTGATGAACTCGTTCGGGTAGTACTGGAACTCGTGCCAGATCGAGATCGCCGGGTAGCCGGTCAGCTCCTCGCCTTTCCTGCCCACCGCCTGGTAGACCCACAGGTCCTCGGCCGGCATCTTGTCGTCGGGCTGGTGGCCGAACGGCCGCAGCAGCACGCCGGAGAAGGTGTGGAAGCTGGTGCCGGCGCAGATGTTCGGGTGGCCGCTGATGAACTCGACCACCGCCCGCACCTCGGGCTCGGAGGTCGGGTACGGCCCGGCGCCGAGCTGCTCGTGCTCCTGCCGCCAGTTGGACGGGAAATTGCGGTTCAGGTCCAGCCCCTGCGCGTTGCCGTTGACCCCGGCCACCGTGACCGACACGCCGTCGTAGTTCTCGATGCGGCCCTCGGTCATCACCCGGTAGTACTCGCCGCCGGGCGGGTCGGTCGGCTCGCGACGCACCAGCAGCCGCGGCTCCTGCGGGTGCCGCTTCCACGGCCCGTTCGGGTCGACGATGCGCATCTGTAGGATGTTGCCGTCGCTGTCGATGTCCTCGGCGATCAGGCCCTCGAGCGGCTCCTCGTCGTACGGATAGCGGCGGGTCGACGAGCGCACGTACTTCGGCCGCTCCGCCATCGCCCACTCGGCGCCGTCGGGGTTGATGCGCGGGCAGACGTAGAAGGCGCGGCTGGCCAGGCAGCGCGCGACATCCGGGTTGTGGTCGCGGTTTCTCAGCAGCCAGTCGATGAAGTACAGGCAGGCGGCGGAGGCCGACAGCTCGACCGAGTGGATGTTGCCGTCGACCCAGAACGCCGGCTTGTCGGCGGCCGGGCCGGTCTCGCCGTCGGTGATCGTGACCAGCGGGATGTCTCGCCCCTCGAAGCTGCGGCCGATCGTCTGCAGCGCGACGAAGCGGGGGTGCTCGGCGGCGAGCCCGCGCAGCAGCGCGAGCAACTCGTCGTGGCGGTAGAAACGCGAGTGGTCGATGGTCGTCATGGCGGCCTTTCGTGGCTGTCTCGACATGATACGAGCCGCTCACCGTCGCTCGCTTGACAGCGGGGTCGGCGATGTCGAGACTTCGCCGGCTCTGCCGCCGGCGCGCGGACGCCGCGCCGGGCGGTGGCCGGCAGACCCCCCTCAGGAGACCCGATGAAGACCTTGCAGCTATCCCTCGTGGCCGTCGCCGGCGCACTCGCCTGCGCCACCGTCGCGGCGCAGACTACCGTCCGCGTGTCGCACCCGACACCGGCCACCTCGCACTACGGCGTCGGCACGCAGGCCTTCTGCGCCGATCTGGAGAAGCGCACCGGCAACCGCTACAAGTGCCAGATCCAGGCCGGCTCGAACGACGAGCGCGCCAGCATCGAGGCGGTGCAGCTCGGCACGCTGGACGTCACCAACACCTCGACCGGGCCGGTGTCGAACTTCGTGCCGGAGGTCGGCATCGTCGACATCCCGTTCCTGTTCCGCGACTACGACCACGCGCGCCGCGTGCTCGACGGCCCGATCGGGCAGGACATCCTTGCCAAGTTCCCGTCGAAGGGCATCATCGCGCTGGCCTGGACCGAGAACGGCTTCCGCCACCTGACCAACAGCAAGCGCGCGGTGGTCAAGCCCGACGACGTCAAGGGCCTGAAGGTGCGCACGATGCAGAACCCGGTGCACATCCAGGCCTTCCAGTCGATCGGCGTGCAGCCGACGCCGATGGCGTTCTCGGAACTGTTCACAGCGCTGCAGCAGGGCGTGGTCGACGGGCAGGAGAACCCGATCCCGGTGATCCTGTCTGCCAAGTTCTCGCAGGTGCAGAAGCACCTGTCGCTGACCGGACACGTCTACTCGCCGTCGCTGCTGCTGATGTCGCCCAAGCTGTACAACTCGCTGTCGGAGGCCGACAAGGAGGCCTTCCGCGAGGCGGCGAAGGCCGGCGCCGCGGCGCAGCGCAAGAAAGTCAACGACGACGAGAACGCCGGCATCGCGCAGCTGCGCAGCGACGGCATGACGGTGGTCACCAACGTCGACGGCAACGCGTTCCGCACGGCGATGACGCCCGTCTGGGCCGACTTCGCCACCAAGTACGGCGCCGACAATATTCGCCGGATTCAGGAGTTCAAATAGGCACTGCGCAGGGACGGCGAATATTGCGTCGAAGGCAAACTTCGGCGCGGCCGAAGTTAAGGGCCGCAAGGCCCGGCCGGAGACACAATATTCGCCCGGTTGAAGGAAACAGGCGGGCTGCGGCCCGCCTGTTTCATTTGTGACCCTCGGTAGCCCAAACGCCGGTCGAAGGCGTGACGATCCGACCGCCTACTTCACCGCCAGCCCGCTCAGCGACGGCAGCCAGGTCGACAGCGCCGGGACGAGCGTGATGGCGAGCAGCATCAGGCCGTGGGCGAGCATGAACGGCTTCAGCTCGCGCGACAGGTCGGCGAGCGACACGTTGGTCACCGCCGAGACGACGAACAGCACGCCGCCGACCGGCGGCGTGATCATGCCCAGCGTCAGGTTGTAGATCACGATCATCGCGAAGTGGATCGGGTCGACGCCGACCGCCTGCGCGGCGGGCGCCAGGATCGGCACCAGCACCATCACGCCGGGCAGCGGCTCGATGAAGATGCCGAAGATCAGCAGGAACACGTTGATCAGCAGCAGCAGCGAGATCGGCCCCAGCCCCAGGTGCGAGATCCACTCGGAGATCGCCTGCGGCACGTTCTCAGTGCTCAGCACCCAGGCGAAGGCATTGCTCGCCGCGACGATGAACAGCACCGAGGCGGTGAGGATGGCCGTGCGGGAGATGATCGCCGGCGTCGCCTTCCAGTGCAGGGTCCGGTACACGTAGCGGCCCACCAGCAGCGCGTAGACCACCGCCACCACCGAGGCCTCGGTCGGCGTGAAGATGCCGGCGCGCATGCCGCCGAGGATGATCACCGGCAGCAGCAGCGCCGGCACGGCGCGGACCGAGTTGCGGATCATCTCGGCAAGGTTCGGCCTGGGCAGGTCCGACTTGTAGTTGCGACGCGAACAGACGACCTGGTTGGTCACCATCATCGCCGCGGCGATCAGTAGGCCGGGGACGATGCCGGCCATGAACAGGCCGAGCGGCGTCACCCGGTCGTCCTGCAGGCAGTAGATGATCATGATGATCGACGGCGGGATGATCGGCCCCAGGATCGACACCGAGGCGGTCAGCGCGGCGGCGTAGGCGCGGTCGTAGCCGGCACGTTCCATCATCTTCACCAGCATCGCGCCGGGCCGGCGGCATCGGCCAGCGCCGAGCCGCTGATTCCCGAGAACAGCGTGATGCTCAGCACGTTGGCGTGGCCCGGGCCGCCGCGCCGATGGCCGACGAACTGGCTGGCGAAGCGAAGCAGCACCTCGGTCAGCGAGCCGCCGGTCATCAGCTCGGCGGCGAGGATGAAGAACGGCACCGCGAGCAGCGCGAAGCTGTCGATGCCGACGAACATCTCCTTGAGCACCACCACCAGCGGGTAGTCGCTGCCGAGCGCCACGGCGAGCAGCGTCGCGCCGGTCAGCGAGAAGCCCACCGGCGCGCCGAGCGTGAGGAACACCGCCGTGGCGACGAACAGGATGATCGTCATCGTCATCGCCGGACCCCGGGAGCTAGAGCGCCGCGGCGGCGTCGTGCGAGACGCCGTCGTCGTTGGCGAACTCGCGGCCGCGCACGTAGCGGCGGGCGATCAGCAGCAGGTGCACCGCCAGCAGCGCGCAGCCGACCGGCATGCCGATGTAGACGTACATCATCGACACGCCGAGCGCGGCGCTGATCTGGAAGCGGGTGCGCAGCGCGTAGTCGACCCCGTACCACGCCAGGGCGACGAACAGCAGCAGCATGCCGGCCACCAGCAGCGCCCGCAGGGCGCGCGCGGCCGGGGCGGGCAGTGCGTCCTGCAGCGTGTCGATGCCGATCTGCGCGCCGTTGCGCAGCGCCAGGCCGCTGCCGGCGAAGGTCAGCCAGATCATCAGGTGACGCGCGACCTCCTCGGACCAGATCACCGAGGTGCCGAGCAGGTAACGCATGCAGACGTTGGCGAACACCACCACGACCATTGCCGCCAGCAGCATGATCAGCAGCAAGCGATTGGCCTGCACGAAGCGTCGCTCAAAGCGGTCAAGCAGGGTCATCGGCACCGAAGGGCATCGCGCGCGGCGAGGACCGAAACGATACAGGCAGCCGGTGGCACGCGGGCGTCTGGCTGCAGTGCATTGCGACCGGCGCCCTGCCGCCGCGGTTACTCAGTCGCCGGCGGTGAAGAACGACGCGCCCAGGCGGCGCCCGTCGCCTTCCGACGCCGCGCCGGTTGCATAGCCGTCGAATGCCCGCAGCGCGCCGCCGAGCTGATCGCCGCGCTGCACCGGCGCAAGAACGCGCACTACGCGGCGATCGTCGAGGCCGGCGGGTTGCAACTGCGCCCTGGCGTCGCCTGCCTGCTCGACGGACTTGCCGCCGCCGGAATTCGCCTGGCCATCGCCACCACCACCAGCCGCGCCAATCTCGACGTTCTGCTGCGGACGACGCTCGGCGCCGCCGCTGCAGAATGCTTCGAGGTGGTCGTCTGCGGCGAGGACGTCAGCCGCAAGAAGCCGGACCCGGAGGCCTACCTGCTGG
>JBHJND010000581.1:0-1710 GCA_048497655.1 Caballeronia novacaledonica | reverse complement strand
GCGCCGGCAATGTTCGACGGCGCGATGCCGCAGGCCTCGATGTAGGCGGCGTAGCCGATCCCCCGCAGCAGGCCCTTCTTCGCGCTCTCGGCCTTCCGCGCCGCGAAGCCCTTTACGTCGGCCAGCTCGATCGCCCGCTTCAGGGTGGCCTCGTAGTCGCCGGTGTCGTAGGTCAGGCCCACCGGCGTGGCATACGGGAAGGTCTTGATGAAGTTGCGCCGGCGCAGTTCGGCCGGGTCGATCTTCATCTCGCGCGCCGCTGTCTCGACCAGCCGCTCGACCAGGTAGGTGGCCTCCGGCCGCCCGGCGCCGCGGTAGGCGTCCACCGGCGCGGTGTTGGTGAACACCGCCGTGATCTCCGAGTAGATCGCCGGCGTCGCGTACTGGCCGGCCAGCAGCGTCGAGTGCAGGATGGTCGGGATGCAGGAGGCGAAGGTCGACAGGTACGCACCCATGTTGGCCGTGGTGTGCTCGCGCAGCGCGAGGAACCTGCCGTCCTTGTCGATCGCCAGTTCGGCCACCGTGACGTGGTCGCGGCCGTGCGCGTCGGACAGGAAGCTCTCGCTTCGCTCGGCTGTCCACTTGATCGGCCGGCCGACCTTCCTGCTGGCAAACACCAGCGCCGTTTCCTCGGCGTACAGGTAGATCTTCGAGCCGAAGCCGCCGCCGACGTCCGGCGCAATCACCCGCACCTTGTGCTCCGGCAGGCCGAGCACGAAGGCGGTCATCAGCAGCCGCTCGACGTGCGGGTTCTGGCTGGCCACGTACAGCGTGTACGAATCGTCGGCGCGCGAGTACATCGCATTGGCCGCGCGCGGCTCGATCGCGTTGGGGATCAGCCGGTTGTTGACGAACTCGAGCTTCGTCACGTGCGCCGCATTGGCGAAGGCCGCATCGGTGGCCGCCTTGTCGCCGCAGCCCCAGACGAAGCAGACGTTGTCCGGCGCGATGTCGTGCACCGCCGCGGCCGCCTTGCTGGCGGTGGCCGTCTCGACCACCGCCGGCAGCACGTCGTAGTCGACCTCGATCAGCGCCGCCGCGCTCTTCGCCTGGGCCAGCGTCTCGGCCACCACCAGCGCCACGTGGTCGCCGACGTAGCGCGCCTTGTCAACGGCGAGCACGGCGTGCTTCGGCTCCTTCATCGGCGAGCCGTCGAGGCTGTTGATCAGCCAGCCGCACGGCAGTCCGCCGACCGGCTCGAAGTCCTTGCCGGTGAGCACCGCCAGCACGCCGGGGGCCTTCGCCGCGGCCGCCGTGTCGACCGCGACGATCTTCGCGTGCGCGTGCGGGCTGCGCAGGAAGTAGCCGTAGCTCTGGTTGGGCAGCGCCACGTCGTCCGTGTACTGCCCCGCGCCGGTCAGGAAGCGGTAGTCCTCCCGCCGCTCGACCGCCTTGCCAATGAACCCCGCCTTAGGTTCGCCCATGTCTTGCCTCCACCTTCGTCTTCGTTATGCAGTCGCACAGCGACTGCCTTTGCACGCGGGCGCCGGGCCGCCCCAAGCCCGCGTGCCTGACTTCACCCGCGCGCGAGGCACGTGCGACCCGCAGGGTCGCGTACATCGCGCGCGCTCACACGCCCATGGATTTCGCGCCCTGCGCAATCGCCTTGACGATGTTCTGGTAGCCGGTGCAGCGGCAGAAGTTGCCTTCGAGGCCTTCGCGGATCTCGCGCTCGCTGCCGTGCGGGTGGTGGGTGACGAGGTCGATCGC
>JBHJND010000580.1:0-4178 GCA_048497655.1 Caballeronia novacaledonica | reverse complement strand
TCAGCGCCCGCGTCTGGTCGGCGGCGGCGCGCGCCGCCTGCACCTGGCCCGCCGCCAGCGCCAGCTCAGCCTCGTGCAGCAGGGAGTGCAACTGGTGGCGCGCCGCGCTTTCCTCCTGCTGGGTGGCGCGCATCTGCGCCAGCCGCCGGCTCTCGATCACCATGATCGCCGCCTCGAAGCGGCGCGTCAGGTCCGGCGTGCGCACTGCCAGGTCGAGCGCCTGCCAGCGCAGCGGCAACTGGGCGTTGTCGATGCCGGTGTCGGCGGCCAGCCGCTCCGCCTCCTCGACCAGGGCCTCGGCGGCGGCAAGCGCCGGCGCGGCCTGCTCCCACGCGGCGATCGACGCCTCCGCCTGCGAAAGCTTGGCCAGCGCACCGGTGTCGTTCAGTTCCTGCGCCTGTGCGCGCAGCGCCTCGAGCTCGGCGCGCAGCTGCGGCAGCGCGTCGGCGTGCGGCGTGGCCGAGTGGCCGGCCAGCCACTGGGCGAGCTTCTGCTCGAATGCCGCCCTGGCACGCTGCTCTTCGCGCTCGCGCTCGAAGCGCGCCTGCAGCGCCGCGCCGGCGGCATCCCAGCGGGCCTGCCGCCCGGCGTCGTCGTTCAGCTGCAGCGCCTTCCAGCGCCGCTCCAGCTCCACCGCCGCCATCACCACGGCACCGGGCTGGCCGACCAGCGCCTCTGCCTGCGCCAGCAGCACGTCGGCCTGCCCGGCCTGCGTCGCCCGCCGCTCGATGGCCTCGACCCGCTGCTTCGCCAGCCGCGCCACACCGCGGTCCTTGTCCTTCGCGCCGTCGGCGAGCCGGCGCAGCGCGCCCTCGTCGCTGACGCGCTCGGCGGCAGCCATGCGCACCGGCGCGTGCGCCGCGCCGAGCGCCAGCTCGACCAGCAGTTCCTGCCCGCCGATGCCCTCGACCGCGGCGCGCAGCGCCTCGCCGTCGACGCGGTCCAGCCAGCGGCCGAGCGACTCGACGATCGCCTCGCGCACCTGCGGCTCGCGGTCGGCCTGCCAGCCGGCGGCGAGCGCCGCGCCGTCGCCGCAGCGGCGCGCGGCGGCGGCGCGCACCTCGGGCGCCGGGTCGGCGCGCAGCAGGTTGAGGAGCTCGGCCGATTCCGGCGGCAGTTCGGCAACGCCGAGGACGCGCTGCGCCGGATCGGCGTGCTCGTGCAGCGGCGTGCGGGAAAGGATCTTGTTCAGCACGGGAGGATGGCGAATCGGTGGCGGAAGGTGCGGCGTCAGCCGTAGGGTAGCGCGAGCGTCAGATCCGGTCCGCGGCGACCAGCCGCACCCCGGCGGCGGCCAGGTCGCGCCGCGCAGCGGCGAGCGAGCCGCCGGTGTCGATGGCGCGGCAGGCGTCCTCGATGACGAAGGTCTCGAAACCGGCGGCCTGCGCGTCGAGCGCGCTCCAGGCAACGCAGAAGTCGGTGGCCAGCCCGCAGCAGTACACGCGCCGGATGCCGCGCTCGCGCAGCATGCCCTTCAGGCCGGTCGGCGTGACGCGGTCGGCCTCCAGCAGCGCCGAGTAGCTGTCGGTGTGCGGGTGGTAGCCCTTGCGGATCACCGCCTGCGCGTGACGGACCGCCAGCGCGGCGTGGAACTCGGCGCCGCGGCTGCCCTGCACGCAGTGGTCGGGCCAGAGGACCTGCGTGCCGTACGGCAGCTCGATCGTGTCGAACGGCTGCCGGCCCGCGTGGCGCGAGGCGAACGAGATGTGGTCCGCCGGGTGCCAGTCCTGGGTCAGGATCACGTTGGCGAAGCGCGCCGCCAGGCGGTTGACGACCGGCAGCACCTCGTCGCCGCGCGGCACTGCCAGCGCGCCGCCCGGCAGGAAGTCGTTCTGCACGTCCATCACCAGCAGCACCGAATCGGCATTCATGGCGTCGTGCCCTCCCCGGCGGCGCGCAGCCGCGCGCGGACCAGCTCGATGTGGCTGCGCAGCGCATACAGCTCGTCGGCGTGCGACAGCGGCACCTTGATCCGCTCGACCCGCCGCTCGAGCGCGTCCAGCTCGCCCAGCAGCTGCCGGCGGTCCTCCGCCGGCGCCTCGACCTGCTCCTCGATGTGGCGCAGCTGCGCGTACCAGCGGAACACCCGCGAACGGATGCGGAACTCGTACAGCGGCGGCACCACCCGCGAGGCGGGGATCAGCACGGCGACGATCGACAGCATCGCCACCCACATGCGGTCGATCAGGTTGGCCAGCCAGAACGGCAGGTAGCGCTGCAGCAGCGGCGGCCCGTTGCGGTAGTAGCGGGCCGCCTCGGCGGCCAGCGGCAACTCGGGCGACTCGGCGCGCGGGAACTCGCCGGCGCGGGCGAACCAGCCCGGCCTGCCGTGGATCTCGCGCGCCGCCTGGGCGAACAGCTGCACGATCGCCGGGTGGGTCTTCTCGCGCGCGGCGATGGTCGCCGTCGCCGCCACCAGCGCCACGTCCTGCGGCGGCAGGTCGCGGGCGAGGTCGACCACGCCGCGCGGCAGCTCGAGGCTGCTGACGAAGCCGAAGCGCCGTGCGTAGGCCTCGGCCTGCGCGAACTCGAACAGGCGCACCCCCGGCGTGATCAGCAGCATCTGCACCAGCGGCGACTCGGGCGCCGACACCAGCACCAGCGCATCGAGCCGGCCGTCGAGCAGCGCCACCACCGCCGCGGTCGGCGCCAGCTCGGAGACCCTGGTCGACGACAGGTCGATCCGGTTGGCGTGCATCAGCTTCAGCATCAGGTTGCGGCCGCCGGATCCGGGCGTGCCGAGGTTCAGCCGCAGCCCGCCGAGGTCGCCGACCTGCGCCAGCGGCAGCGGGCCGGCCGGCCCCGGGCGCAGCGCGCTGCGATAGAAGATCCACACCGGCTCGTAGAACAGGCTGCCGATCGACATCAGCGGCAAGCCGCTGCGATCCTCGTCGATGGCGTAGATCGCCTCGCTCGCCCCGCCCTGCACGAAGGCGAGGTCGACCTCCTCGCGCGCATCGCGCAGCAGGCGCAGGTTCTCGCCGGATCCCTCGGTGCTGCGCAGCTCGACCTCGATGCCCTGGCGCGCCAGCGCCGCCGCGTAGGCGCGGCCGAACTCCGAGTAGGCGCCCTGCGCCGGCCCGGTGGCCAGCACCACCCGCTTCGGCGGCGTCGGGTCGAGCAGCTCGTAGGCCAGCCACAGCAGCAGCACGCCGATCAGCACGAACGGGCTGGCGGCGAGCAGGAACTCGCGCAGCGAATGCAGCGTGTGGCGCAGCAGCGGGGACATCGGCACGTGCTCCGCCGCCGATTATGCAAGGCCGCGCCGCGCTGCCGCGCTGACGTAGACTGAGGCGGTCCAACGGGAGCGACAACACGCTGGGGCACGACCATGAAGATCCTGGTGCCGGTCGACGGAAGCAGCTACAGCCGCGCGGCCATCGAGTTCATCGCATCGCGCGCCACGCTGATCGGCGCCAGCCCCGACGTGCAGCTGCTCAACGTGCAGCTGGAAGTGCCGGTGCGGGCGGCGCGGCTGATCGGCAAGGAGGCCGTCGCCGCCTACTACGATGACGAGTCGAAGAAGGCGCTGAAGGGGGCGCTGTCCCTGCTCAAGCGCGCCGGGCTGCAGGCCGGCGCGAGCTACGTCGTCGGCCACCCGGCGGAGGCAATCGCCCGGCGCGCCGAGGAGGCAGGCGTCGACCTGATTGCCATGGGATCGCACGGGCACGGCGCTTTGGCCAGCCTGCTGTTCGGCTCGGTGACGCTCGGCGTGCTCGGCCGCACGCGCAGGCCGCTGCTGCTGCTGCGCGGCCACGGCGAGGCGCCGGGCGATTCGCTGAAGGTCGGCATCGCGGTGGACGGCAGCGCCTACGGCGTCGCCGCCGCCGGGTACGTGCTCGAGCATCGCCCGCTGTTCGGCGCGCGGCCGAAGTTCACCGTCATCCACGCGGTGCCGGAGTTCGGCGGCGCGGCGATGCCGGACATGGCCGGTATCGCCCTGCCGGCCTACTCGGCCGAGGAGATCAAGGCGATGCAGCAGCAGGCCTTCGACAAGGCGGTCGCTCCGGTGCGCCGGTTGTTCGACCAGGCCGGTGTGGCGGTCGACACCGTCTGCCTGAGCGGGCCCGCCGGCGACGAGATCGCCGCCCACGCGAAGAAGAGGAAGCTCGACCTGCTGGTGATGGGCTCGCACGGCTACGGGGCGGTGAAGGCCGCCGTGCTCGGCTCGGTGGCGC
>JBHJND010000579.1:0-2385 GCA_048497655.1 Caballeronia novacaledonica | reverse complement strand
CTCCGACCTCAACGAGGTCGGCGGCACGGCGCTGGTGCGCGACATCGCCGCCGCCGGCGGCATGGCGATCTTCTGTCGCGCCGACGTCGGCGAGAAGCGCGACGCCGAGCGGCTGGTGGCGCATGCGGCCGAGCACTTCGGCCGCCTCGACGTGCTGGTCAACAACGCCGGCATCGTGCACGCCGCCGATTTCGTCGACCTCGCCGAGGAGGACTTCGACCGCGTGCTGCGCGTCAACCTGAAGGGCGCGTTCCTCTGCGCGCAGGCGGCGGTGCGGCAGATGCTGGCGCAGCCGCCGCGCAACGATGCGGGCGGCGCCGTCAGCCGCGGCGTGGTGATCAACATGTCGAGCGTCAACGCGGTGCTGGCGATTGCCAACCAGGTGCCGTACACGGTCAGCAAGGGCGCGCTGAACCAGCTCACCAAGGTGATGGCGATCGGCCTGGCCGACAAGGCAATCCGCGTGGTCGGCATCGGTCCCGGATCGATCGCCACCGAGATGCTGAAGACCGCCGTGCTGACCAACGAGGCGGCGCGCACGCGCATCCTGTCGCGCACGCCGCTGGGTCGCCTCGGCGAGCCGGCGGAGATCGCGCGCATCGCCGTGTTCCTCGCCAGCGACGATGCCTCGTACCTCACCGGCACCACGCTGTATCCCGACGGCGGCAGGCTGGCGCTGAACTACGTGACGTGAACGCCGGCGCGCGCGGCAGACCAATCGCGCGCGGATGGGTCCGTTCGGATGAGGCGGTGATCGTCCGCCTCATGCGGGCAGCCTAGCGTCACGCTAAGACTTTTCTTCCGCCGATCGGGATCGCCCGCCGCTCGTCTTCATCAGGGCGTTTTCCCCTCTGAAGAGAGCGCATTCGTGCGCAGAATTCGTCCCGACTTCGATGCATTGCGGAGGTTGGGACGATGAACTCGAACACGCTGTCGGCGCGGCGCGCGATGGTTGGCTTCACGCTCATCGAGCTGATGATCGCGGTGGTGGTGGTGGCGATCCTCGCCGCGATCTCGCTGCCGAGCTACGCCGAGTTCGTCAAGCGCGGCACCCGCGCCGACGCGCAGGCGTTCCTGATGGAACTTGCCCTGCGCCAGCAGCAGCGCCTGGTCGACCGCCGCCAGTACGCGGCGGCGATCGCCGACCTCGGCCTCGCGCTGCCCAGGTCGCTGACGGGCAAGTACACCGTCTCGATGTCGGTGCCGGAGGTCGTTCCGCCGACCTTCACGCTCACCGCGGCGCCGCAGGGAGCGCAGACCACCGAGGGCTGCGGGACGCTGACGCTCGACAGCACGGGCCAGCGTCTGCCGGTGGGTTGCTGGAACTGATCGTCTGGATGACAGGGAGAAGACCATGTTCACGGAACATCGCAACGACTGCCGGCAGGCCGGCTTCACGCTCGTCGAGCTGATGGCGGTGGTGTCGATCCTGTCGATCGTGCTGGCGCTGGCCGCCCCGAGCTCCACCGCCTTTTCCGCCAGCCAGCGACTGCGCGGTGCGTCGACCGACCTGGTGACGACCCTGCTGGCGGCACGCAGCGAGGCGATCAAGCGCAACGCCGAGGTCACCGTCAGCGCCGCCGTCGTCGGCGGCAGCGCCAACTGGGGTCGCGGCTGGACGGCAACGGCGCCCGGCGGCGCGCAGATCGACCGCCGGGAAGTCGCGGCCGGATTCATCGATGGCTCGGTGGCGCCGGCGGAGATCGTCTTCGACGGCAGCGGCCGGATGACCATTGCCGGCGGCGCGCGCATCCAGCTCGCCGACGGCCGTGGCCACGCCGAAGTTGCGCCGCGCTGCATCTCCATCGACCTGTCGGGCCGGCCGCAGACCGCCGTCGGCGCCTGCTCGTGAACTGCACTCGCCGCGCCTTGCGCGGCTTCACGATCCTCGAGGTGCTGATCGCCATCGTCGTGTTCGCCTTCGGCATCCTTGGCCTGGCCCGGATGCAGATGAAGACGTCTCTCGCGAGCACCGAGGCCATGCAGCGCACCCAGGTGATCCAGCTGGTGCAGGACATGGTCGACCGCATCAACAACAACCGTCGCGGTGCCGACGCCTACGTGCAGGCCGACGAGATCGAGGCCACCGGCCCCGCCGAGGACTGCACGCTGCTGGCGGCGGGCGCGGCGCGCGACATCTGCCAGTGGACGAACCTGCTGCGCGGCGTGGCTGCCGCCGACGGCGGCACGCAGCTCGGCAGCGTGATCGGTGCGCGAGGCTGCATCCGCCGGCTGACCAACGGCGCCGGGACGACGATCGACCGCTCCTATGTCGTTTCGGTCGCCTGGCAAGGCCTGGTGCCGACGGCGGCGCCGGAGAACGCCTGCGGGCAGGGCCAGTTCGACGAGGAAACCAAGCGCCGCGTCTACTCGTTCACCCTGCGC
>JBHJND010000578.1:0-4700 GCA_048497655.1 Caballeronia novacaledonica | reverse complement strand
CCGACCCGACTCGACCCGCCGGCGTCAAGGCTGGCCGTTCGCGGCCGTGCCCGAAGTCGCGATGGCCGGCTTTGCTCGACCGGCCGGTATTCGTAGGGTGGACTGGCTGCTGTGGGTCGTTCAGAGCCGGTCGGAGTGTCCGCTCTCCGGTCACACACCTCGCTGGCGCTCGTGACATGGATTCGGACCGGCTACTGGCGCACGCCGTCGAGCGCGGGAGCGCGGGCGAGTTCGCTATCGAGATGGGGCAGCGCGATGCGCCAGTCGCGGGCTGCGACGGAGGACGGACAAGGGCGGCGGGCACGCGCCCCGCACACGCGTCCTGCGCCGCCGCTCGCCAAGCAACGACCCGCAGCTGGGGAAGAACTCGCAGCCCGGGCTATCGCCCGCTCAGCCGAAGTGCCGCACCGCGAGATAGGCCGCCATGCCGAGCCCCATCGTCGCCAGCATGCTGCGCGTGGCCAGCATCACCGCGATGGCGATCGCGCCGCCGATAAGCTTGGCGTTGGCGAGCGAGATCGCCCAGGCGCCCTGCTCGGTGAGCAGCTCGGGCGCGATCAGCGCGGTCAGCGCGCAGGCCGGCGCGAAGCGCAGCGCGTGCTGCACCCGCTCCGGCAGCGGGATGCGGTCGCCGAAGACGATCATGACGGTGCGCGTCGCCACCGTGACCACCGTCATCAGGACGACCGTGACCCAGATCTCGACTGCGCTCATCGCTGCCCGCCCAGCCGGTCGAGGGCGAAGTCGACCGCCATCGCCACGCCGATGCCGGCGAGCACCGCGACGACGAGGCCGAGCTTCAGTGGCGCGCCGGCAGCTACAACGGCGACCACGCCGGCCACCAGCGCGCCGGCGATGGTGGGCGCGCCGGCGATCATCGGCAGCACCAGCGCCAGCAGCGCCAGGATGGCGACGAAGTCCAGCCCCCAGCCGGCAGGGATGCCGCCGCCGAGGAAGATGCCGGCGACCGACGAGGCCTGCCACACCGCCCAGGTGCCGCTGCAGATGCCGAGGTAGAACCAGGTGCGCTCGCGGCTGCCCTGCCCGGGCAGCGGCTCGCTGCTCCAGCGCGACACGGCGAGCGCGAAGCTGACGTCGCCGGTGACGTAGCCGAGCAGCATCCGCCTGCCGATCGGCAGGTGGCGGAAGTACGGGTACAGCCCGGCGGTGAAGATGACGAAGCGCAGGTTGACCACCGCGGTGGTGAGCAACACCACCCACACCGGCGCGCCGACGGCGATCAGCGGCAGCGAGGCCAGTTGCGCGCTGCCGGCGAACATCAGCACCGACATGCCGAGCGCCTGCCACTGCGTGAGCCCGCTCTTGACCATCGCCACGCCGGTGACCAGGCCCCAGGCGAAGAGCGCGACCAGCGCCGGCGCCACCACTCGCAGCCCCTGCAGCCAGGCGGCGCGCCGCGCCCGCGCGATGTGCGGCAGGCGGCCGAAGAGTCGTACCCCGATCATCGGCGATTCATGCCGCAGCGGCCCGACGCATCTGCAGCCACAGCAGGGCGGCGGTCGCCAGCACGATCGCCGGCAGCGAATACAGGTTGAGATCGGTCCAGCCGGTGGCCGACAGCAGCGCGCCCGAGGCCGCCGACGAGGAGATCATGGTCAGGAACACCGCCAGGTCGTTGATGCCCTGCACGCGCGCCTTCTCCACCGGCCGATACACCGAGGTCAGCAGCGCGGTGGCGCCGGTGAACATGAAGTTCCAGCCGACGCCGAGGGTGAACAGCGCGATCCAGAAGTGCCAGTAGGTCAGCCCCGCGTGGGCCACCGCGACGGTGACGAACATCAGCGCGCAGCCGGCGAGCATCACCTTCTCCTTGCCGAAGCGGCGCAGCAGCGCGCCGGTGAAGAACCCGGGCGCGAACATCGCGATCACGTGCCACATGATCACGTCGGCGGCCTGCGGGTAGCCGAAGCCGCACACCTTCATCGCCAGCGGCGTGGCGGTCATCAGCAGGTTCATCGCGCCGTAGCTGACCGCGCCGACCAGCACGGCGACCATGAAGGCGGGCTGTGCGGCGATCTCCTTCAGCGGCCGCGCCGCGCCGTGTCCGGCGGCGTGGTGCAGCGGCGGGATGTGCAGCCGGCTGGCCACCGCGCAGGCGGCAAGCGCGACGACCGCGAGCGCGATGTAGGTGCCGGCGAACGCGGTGGGCAGCGCCTCGCGCGTGAGCTTGCTGATCTGCGGGCCGACGATGCCGCCGGCGAGCCCCCCGGCAAGCACCCACGAGATGGCGCGCTCCTTCAGGTCGGGCGCGTAGGCGTCGGCCACCTCGGCGGCCGCGAAGCGCATGTACTGGGCGAAGGCGTTGTACAGCCCGACGACGAAGGTGCCGGAGCACAGCAGCACGAAGCTCGACGTAAAGACGCCGAGCGCGGCGAGCGAGGTGCCGGCGAAGCCCATCGTCGTGCCGAACATGAAGCCGGCGCGCCGGCCCCAGCGGCCCATGGCGAGCGAGGCCGGCAGCGTGGTCAGCGCCGAGCCGACGATGTAGGTGGTCACCGGCAGCGTTGCCAGCAGCGGCGTGGGCGCGAGCGCCATGCCGACCAGGCCGTTGACCGCGATCAGGGTGACGTTGTTGACGTACAGCAGCGCCTGGCAGGTGACCAGCAGCAGGATCTGCCGGCGGGCGCGTGAGGAATCGGCGGACACGGGCGCGGATTCTACGGGCGGGCTCGCCGATGAGAGCCGACGCTAGAATCGCCGCTTCCGGGCTGGGAGAGAAGAAGATGTCGATGGCCGACCGCGACGGGTTCATCTGGTACGACGGAAAGCTGGTGCCTTGGCGCGATGCGAACACGCACGTGCTGACGCACTCGCTGCACTACGGGCTGGCGGTGTTCGAGGGCGTGCGCGCCTACAAGACCGCGATCGGCACCGCGATCTTCCGCCTGAACGAGCACACCGAGCGCCTGTTCAACTCGGCCAAGATCTTCATGATGGACATTCCGTACTCGCGCGAGCAGATCAACGAGGCGCAGCGCGAGGTGGTGCGGGTCAACAAGCTCGAGTCCTGCTACCTGCGGCCGCTCGCCTTCTACGGCTCGGAGAAGATGGGCGTCAGCCCGAAGGGCGCCAAGGTGCACGTGGCGATCGCCGCCTGGCCGTGGGGCGCCTACCTGGGCGAGGAAGGGCTGCAGAAGGGCATCCGCGTCAAGACCTCCTCCTTCTCCCGCCACCACATCAACGTGTCGATGGTGCGCTCGAAGACCGCCGGCCACTACGTCAACTCGATCCTCGCCAACCTGGAAGCGACCAACGACGGCTACGACGAGGCGCTGCTGCTTGACACGCAGGGCTTCGTCGCCGAGGGCGCCGGCGAGAACCTGTTCGTGGTGCGCGACGGCCAGCTGTTCGAGCCGCAGATGGTCTCCGGCCTGACCGGCATCACGCGCGCGACGATCATCGAGCTGGCGCGCGACCTCGGCTACGCGGTGACCGCCAGGCCGATGACGCGCGACGACGTCTACCTCGCCGACGAGGCGTTCTTCACCGGCACCGCCGCCGAGGTGACGCCGATCCGCGAAGTCGACGGCCGCGCCATCGGCGCCGGCCGCCGCGGCCCGCTGACCGAGAAGCTGCAGAGCCTGTTCTTCGACGTGGTCAACGGTCGCGCCGAGAAGTACCGGCGCTGGCTGACCGCCGTATGACGTCGATGGCGACCGATTCCCCGGTGGTCGAGCTGTCGGCCAGAGACCTGCCGGCTTTCTGCCCCAACCCGCAGATGCCGGTGTGGAACCACCACCCGCGCGTTTTCCTCGACGTCGCCACCCGGGGCGAGGCGATGTGCCCGTACTGCGGCACGCGCTACCGGCTGAAGGCTGGCGAGAAGGCCGGCGGCCACTGAGGAGGCGGCAGTGTCGAGGCTCGCCAAGCCGCTGCTGTTCGCCTCGAGCGACGAGTGCGAGCAAGCCTTCTACGAGGCGCTGGAGAGTGCCGACGCCGACGCCGCGGTCGACCTGTGGCTGGAGGATGCCGACATCTGCTGCGTGCATCCCGGCGGGCCCCGGCTGCAGGGCCACGCCGCGGTGAGCGGCTCGTGGCGGGCGATCCTCGCCAACGGCCCGCTGCGCGTGCGCGCCTCGTCGAAGAAGGCGCTGGAGACGCCGACCATCGCGCTGCATAACGTGGTCGAGGAGATCGTCGTGCAGCAGGGCCGGGCGCCGAAGATCGTGCACGTGATCGCCACCAATGCCTACGTGAAGACGCCGGCCGGCTGGAAGATGGTGCTGCACCACGCCTCGGCGGCGCCCGAGGGGCAGGCGACCGAGGTCGAGTCGCCGAGCGGGCCGATACATTAGGCGCCGCGGGTGTAGGCGATCGCTGGCGCGATCGCACGTCGTTGATGCCGCTGATCGAGTCGACCTACCGCGCTCCGCTGTGGCTGCCGGGCGCGCACCTGCAGACGATCGGCTCGGCGCGGCTGGTGCCGCAGCCGCGGGTCGAGTACCGGCGCGAGCGGTGGGACACGCCGGACGGCGACTTCGTCGACGTCGACTTCGCGCTGCCGGAGCCCGCCGGCGCGAGCGCGCCGGTGCTGGTGCTCTTTCACGGGCTCGAAGGAAACTCGCAGTCGCACTACGCGCGGGCGATCATGCGCGCCGCCGCCGACCGCGGCTGGCGCGGCCTGGTGCCGCTCTTCCGCGGCTGCTCGGGCGAACCGAACCGGCTGCTGCGCGCCTACC
>JBHJND010000577.1:0-3580 GCA_048497655.1 Caballeronia novacaledonica | reverse complement strand
CGCCTGCTGCGCGGGCCGGGGCTGGCCGACCGCATCCTGGCCCTCGACACCCTGTACATCAATTCGCTGGCGCTGCTGATCCTGGTCGGCATCCGCTTCAACACCGCGGTGTTCTTCGAGGCGGCGCTGGTGATCGCGGCCCTGGGCTTCGTCGGCACCGTGGCGCTGTCGAAGTTCGTCGTCCGCGGCGACATCGTGGAGTAGGGCGATGCAATTGCCCCTGCTGCTCGACGTCGTGCTGGCCGTGCTGCTGGTGGTCGGCGCGGCGTTCTCGCTGATCGGCTCGTGGGGGCTGGCGAAGCTGGGCGACTTCTTCAAGCGCCTGCACGGGCCGACCAAGGCGAGCACGCTCGGCGTGGGCTGCGTGCTGATTGCCTCGATGCTGTACTTCACTTTCCGCGCCGACTCCACCGGCGTAAGCCTGCACGAGCTGCTGATCACGCTGTTCGTCTTCCTCACCGCGCCGATATCGGCGCACCTGCTGGTCAAGGCGGCGCTGGTGCTCGATCCGGGCGCCCGCCCGCCGCCGCCGGCCGAAGGCGGCGGGACGACCAGGGCGTAGACGCGCCGTTCGCCGCTCAGAGGTAGCGCTCGACGCGCACCGTGTCGCGGTCGTCGGGGTCGCGCCGCTGGCGGAAGCCGAGCTGGCGCACGAACTTCAGCATGCGCGTGTTGGCCGCCAGCACCGTGCCCTCCATTGAGGCGAGGCCGCGCGCCCGCGCCACGGCGATCAGCTCGTGCATCAGGATGCCCGCCAGCCCCGAGCGCTGCCAGTGGTCGTCGATGGCGATCGCGAACTCGCAGCTCGTGCCGGCCGGCTCGACGATGTAGCGCGCCACGCCGACGATCGCCTCGCCGCCGTCGCGTGTGACCGTGGCCGCCAGCGCCACGTGACCGAGTTGGTCGACCTCGGTGAAGTAGTGCAGCTTGCGGTCCGACAACTCGCTGACGGTGGCGAGGAAGCGCTGGTAGCGGCTTTCGCTCGACAGGTGACGTACGAAGTCCGCCTCCAGCGGCAGGTCCGCCGGGCGGATCGGCCGCACCGTGACCGGCTCGTCGCCGACCATCTGCCGCGTGACCGGCAGTTCCCCCGCGCCGGTGACCGGCAGGGGCGCGGCGCCCAGCGCCTGCCGCGACGAGAGGTACGCGACGATCGCGTCGAGCGTCGTCAGGCGGCCGGCGTAGGCGTCGGGAATCGCGATCGACAGCCGCTGCTGCAGGCTGGCGATCACGTTCAGCCAATCCATCGAGTCGAGGTCGACCTGCCGGCGCAGCGGCTGGTCGGGACGGATCTGCTGCGGATCGGTCTCCGGCGCGATCGTGGCGATGACGTCCAGCACCGCCTTGCGGATTTCTTCAGTCTCCACCGCCATCCCCGACGATCGCCGTGCGCCAGCCCCGTTGCTGCGCTTGCCGGCAGTCTAGGGCGCCGCAGCTATAGTCGGGCGGTGACCGCATCGACGACGATCGACGAGCGCAGGGCGCTGCTGGCCGGTGCGACCGGACTGGTGGGCCGCGCGCTGCTTGCGCTGCTGCTCGACTCGCCGCGCTACCGGCGGGTGCAGGTGCTGCTTCGACGGGAAGCGCCGGAGCTTGCCGCGCACCGCAAGCTGACGGTCGCCGTGGTCGACTTCGCCGCCTTGCCGTCGGTTGCACCGGCGGACGACGTGTTCATCGCGCTCGGCACGACGATCAAGGCTGCCGGATCTCAGCAAGCGTTCCGGCGGATCGACTTCGATGCCGTGGTGAGCACGGCGCGCGCCGGCAGGGCGGCGGGGGCGAAGCGGCTGCTGGTCGTGTCGGCGCTCGGCGCCGATACCGCGTCGTCCGTGTTCTACAACCGCGTCAAGGGCGAGATGGAGCAGGCGGTCGGCGCGCTGGGCTACGACAGTGTCGTCATCGCCCGGCCCTCGCTGCTGCTCGGCGACCGTGCGGCGCTGGGCCAGCCGAAACGCGCGGGGGAGGAGTGGGCGCAGCGCCTGCTGCGGCCGGTGCTCGGCTGGGTGCCGGCGCGCGTGCGGCCGATCCGTGCGCAGGACGTTGCGAACTCCATGCTGCGCGCAGCGCTCGAGAGCCGGCCGGGCGTGCGGATCCTCGTTTCAAGCCAGATGCAGCCTGGCTAGGGACCGGATCGCGGTTCGGCACAGCCGATGTCTCCGGTCGAATCCCTGCAGGCAGGAGGAGTCGAGGTCCTAGTCGAAGGAACGGGACCCGAGCCGGTCGTCTTCGTCCACGGCTGGCCCGACACCCATCGCCTGTGGGACCGGCAGGTGGAGGCGCTGAGGGAGCGCTACCGCTGCGTGCGCTTCACCCTGCCGGGCTTCGAGCCGGGACACGCCCGGACCGCGTACTCGCTCGACCACGTGGTCGAGGTGATCCGGCAGGTGATCGAAGCCGCGTGTGGCGGCAAGCCGGTGACGCTGCTGCTGCACGACTGGGGATGCGTCTTCGGCTACCAGTTTGCCGTCCGCTACCCGCAACTGGTGCGGCGTGTCGTCGGCGTCGACGTCGGCGACGCGGGGTCCAGACGCAACCTCCAGGAACTCGGCCTGAAGGCCAAGGCGCTGGTCGTCGGCTACCAGCTCTGGCTGGCCATGGCGTGGCGCATCGGCGGCCGGATCGGCGACCGGATGGCGCGCGCGATGGCACGCCTGGCGGGTGCGCCGGGCGACCCCGCCTCGATCGGCTCACGGATGGGCTACCCGTATCACGTGCAGTGGGTGCGGCGCGGTTACCGGCAGGCGCGATCGTTCAGGCCCGCCTGCCCAATGCTGTTCATCTACGGCAGGCGCAAGCCGTTCATGTTCCACTCCTCGGTCTGGGCCGCGGAGGTGGCGGCGGTGCCCGGCAACCGGGTGCTGGCCTTCGACACCGGTCACTGGGTCATGGTCGCCGAAGCCGAGAGATTCAACCGGGAAGTCAGCGCTTGGCTGGCAGCCGGCGAGGCGCCCGCTTGACGGCCCTGCGCGGGCGCGCGGCCCGGGGAAGCAGCGCGGCCTCGAGTTCCTTGAGCGCGTCGGCGGCGTACACCGCCAGCCGCTGCAGGCTCGGCACCGAGGCGTGGCAGCCGGTGAAGCCGAAGTTCATCGAGCCGGCGTAGCTCTGGCAGGTGATGTTCAGCGCCTGGCCGTGCGTGACGATCGACGCCGGGTAGATGGCCAGCAACTCGGCGCCGCGGAAGTAAAGCGGCTTCTCCGGCCCGGGCACGTTCGAGATCGTGACGTTGAACATCGGCCGGGTGCGGCCGCCGATGCCGGTGAGCAGCGTGAGCACGGTCGGTGCCATCAACAGCATCGTGTAGTTCATCATCGCTTCGCGCGGCAGGCTCTGCACGTGCGCCTTGGCGTGCTGCACCGAGCGCTTGATGGCCTCCAGGCGCTCGACCGGATCGGCGATGTCGGTGCCGAGCGTCGCGACGATGAAGCTGATGGCGTTGCCCGTGCCCTGGTCGTCCTTCGGCCGCACCGACACGGGGATGCCGGCGGTCAGGGACTTCTCGGGCAGGTTGTCGCGCTCGAGCAGGAAGCGCCGCAGCGCGCCGCCGCACAGCGCCAGCACGACGTCGTTCAGCGTGCAGTGC
>JBHJND010000576.1:0-2602 GCA_048497655.1 Caballeronia novacaledonica | reverse complement strand
GCGTTCGTCGGCCGAGGGCCTGACCTCGGAGCAGGCACGGCAGCGCCTGGCGCAAGCCGGTCCCAACGAACTGCAGGCGGCGCAGCGGATCTCGCCGTGGGCGCTGCTGGCAGCCCAGTTCAGGAACGTGATGATCATCATCCTGCTGGTGGCCACCGCGCTGTCGGCGTTCCTCGGCCACGCGGTCGAGTCGGCGGTGATCACCGTCATCGTGCTGTTCGCGGTGCTGCTCGGCTTCGTGCAGGAGTACCGCGCCGAGCGGGCCATCGAGGCGCTGCGCCGTATGGCGGCACCGGGCGCCACCGTGCTGCGCGACGGGGTGGAGACGGAAGTTCCGGCGCGCGAGGTGGTGCCGGGCGACGTGCTGCTGATCGCCACCGGTGATCGCATCGCCGCCGACGCGCGGCTGGTCGAGGCGGTCAACCTGCAGGTGCAGGAGGCGGCGCTGACCGGCGAGTCGGTGGCGGTGGAGAAGCGCAGCGAGGCGCTCGAAGTGGCCGATCTGGTCATCGGCGACCGCCGCAACATGGTCTACGCCGGCACGGCCGCCACCTACGGCCGCGGCCGGGCGATGGTGGTCGCCACCGGCATGGCCACCGAGTTCGGCCGCATCACGACGCTGCTGGAGACGGTCGAGACCGGTCGCACGCCGCTGCAGGCCAACCTCGACCGGCTCGGTCAGCTGCTGGCGAGGGCGGCGCTGGTGATCGTGGCGATCATCGTCGTGCTGGGGCTTGCCCGCGGCCAGCCTTTCGTCGAGATGCTGGTGTTCGGCATCGCGCTGGCGGTGGCGGTGGTGCCGGAGGCGCTGCCGGCGGTGGTGACGATCTCGCTGGCGCTCGGCGTGCAGAAGCTGGTGAAGCGGCGCGCGCTGATGCGCCGCCTGCCGGCCGTGGAGACGCTGGGCAGCACCTCGGTGATCTGCTCCGACAAGACCGGCACGCTGACCCGCGACGAGATGACCGCACGCAAGCTGTACGTCGCCGGCCACCTGCTCGACGTCTCCGGCGCCGGCTACCGGCCGCACGGCGAGTTCTCCTTCGAGGGGACGCGCATCGAACTGGCCCCGGAGCACGACCATCCGCTGCACCGGCCGGTGCGCGAACTGCTCGGCGCCGCCGCGCTTGCCTCCGATGCGCGGATGGTGCGCGGCGCGACCGAGGAGAGCTGGGCGATCCACGGCGATCCGACCGAAGGGGCGCTGGTGGTCGCCGCGGCCAAGGCCGGCCTGCACAAGCCAGAGCTCGACCAGCGCTTCCCGCGCCGGCACGAGATCCCGTTCGCCTCGGAGACGAAGCGGATGACGACGCTGCACGAGCGCGCCGAGCAAGGCCTGGTCGCCTGCGCCAAGGGTGCGCCGGAGGTGATCCTCGCCTCCTGCACGGCGCGCCGCACCGCCACCGGCGAGGTGCCGCTCGACGAGGCGCACCGGCAGGCGATCCTCGAGGCGGCGCGGCGGATGGCCGGCGAGGCGCTGCGCGTGCTCGCCGTGGCGCGCAGGGACGACGCCACGCCCGAGGACGCCGAGCGCGACATGACCTTCCTCGGCCTGGTCGGCATGATCGATCCGCCGCGCGCCGAGGCGAAGGAGGCGATCCGCACCTGCGGCCAGGCCGGCATCCGCGTGGTGATGATCACCGGCGACCACCCGGTGACCGCGCAGGCGGTGGCCGACGAACTCGGGATACTCGAGGGCGGCCGCGTCGTCACCGGCGCCGAACTGGAGGATATGGGCGACGCCGAGCTCGAGCGCGAGGCCGGCTCGATCGCCGTCTACGCGCGCGTGTCGCCGGCGCACAAGCTGCGCGTGGTCGAGGCGCTGCAGAAGCAGGGCCACGTGGTGGCGATGACCGGCGACGGCGTGAACGACGCGCCGGCGCTAAAGCGCGCCGACATCGGCGTGGCGATGGGCATCACCGGCACCGACGTGGCCAAGGAAGCGGCGGCGATGACGCTGACCGACGACAACTTCGCCTCGATCGTCGCCGCCGTCGAGGAAGGCCGCGGCATCTTCGGCAACATCAAGAAGTACCTGATGTTCCTGCTGTCGTCGAACATCGGCGAGATCGGCCTGATGGCCGGCGCCACGCTCGCCGGCCTGCCGCTGCCGCTCACGGCCGTGCAGATCCTCTCCGTCAACCTCGCCACCGACGGCCTGCCGGCGCTCGCCCTGGCGGTCGACCCGCCCGAGGCCGACCTGATGCGGCGCGCGCCGCGCAACCCGCGGCTGGGCATCTTCACCCGGCCGGTGGTCGCGCTGATGCTGATCGGCGGCGCCTGGTCGGCGCTGGCCAACCTGGGCCTGTTCGCCTGGCTGCTGCACGCCGGCCGCAGCGCCGGCGAGGCGATGGCGATGACCTTCGTGTCGCTGGTCATCATCCAGTTCTGGAACGCCTACAACTTCCGCTCCGACCGGCTTTCCGCCTTCCGGCGGCCGTTCGCCAACCGGTGGCTGAACCTGGCGATCGCCTGGGAGTTGCTGCTGCTGCTGCTCGTCATCTACCTGCCGCTGCTGCAGGGGCCTTTCTCGACCTTCGACATGCAGCCGGCGCATTGGGCGACGGTCGTCGGCGTGTCGCTGACCATCGTGCCGGTGATGGAG
>JBHJND010000575.1:0-5319 GCA_048497655.1 Caballeronia novacaledonica | reverse complement strand
CATGGTCAAGGCGAACAACATGGTCATGCTCGGCGCCGCGGCCTCGCTGCTGCCGGTGCCCGCCGAACTCGTCGAGAAGCACCTGCGGGCGCTGTTCGCCGCCAAGGGCGAGCGTATGGAGGCAGCCAACGTGAATGCGTTCCGCATGGGCGACGCGGCCGGTCGCTTCACCGTCGCACTGCTGGGCGGCGGCGTGCCGGCCCCGGTGGTCGCCCGTGTCGTACCGCGCCTGGCCTTCGAGGCCCGGCCGGTGGCGGAGCCGGCCACCGCACGATGGCTGGCGCGGCTGCGCTTGCCGGATGCGCAAGCCACCGCTGACCGCATGTTCGACTCCGGCGAGACGGTCGACCCGGACAGCGGGCCGTCGGTGCTGGCCGCCTGAGCGGTCCTTCCTGCGGCAGGGCGGCGAGCGGAGCGCCGACGGCATAACATCCGCCCCGGAACGACAGCCGATGGTCTTCGACGAGCGCCCCTCCCCGGCACGCGTCAGCGCCGCCGCCGCAGCCAAGCTGCCGCGCGCCGTGCTGCTGGCGCTGATCGTCGCCTACATCGTGAGTGGCCTGTTCGGCCGCGATCCCTGGCAGGAGGACGACGCCACCGGCTTCGGCATCATGTGGACGATGGCGCGGTCGGGCGACTGGCTGCTGCCGGCCGTGGCTGGCGAGCCGGTCACCACCGACGGCCCGCTGGCGTTCTGGGCGGGCGCGGCGTCGATCTCGCTGCTCGGCGGCGTGCTGGGCGACATCGCCGCCGCGCGGCTGCCGACAGCGCTGTGGTTTCTGCTGGCAACCGCCGCCCTCTGGTACGCGACGCTGAGGCTGGCGCGGCGCGACGAGGCGCAGCCGGTGGCCTTCGCCTTCGGCGGCGAGGCGACGTCGCGCGACTACGGACGCATGCTGGCCGACGTCGCCGTGCTGCTGGCGCTCGGCACGATCGGCCCGGTCATTACGCTGCACGAGACGACGAGCGAGCCCGCGGCGTTCGCCCTGACCTGCGCCGCGCTGTACGGCCTGGCGCTGTCGCTGGAGCGGCCCGTCGCGGGCGCCTCGCTCACCGGATTCACCCTCGGACTGCTGGTGCTCGCACGCGGTCTCCAGCCGGCGGTCTGGATGGCCCTGGCCGCCCTGCCGCTGCTTGCGCGCACAGAGGCGCGCGCGGTCCGCCTGCGTGCCGCCGCGCTGATGCTGCTTGCCGCGGCCGCCGTCGCCGGAGCCTGGATCCTCGCCGTGCTGGCGCAGCGGGGAGAAGCCGGGAGCACCTACCTGAACGACTGGTTCTGGAGCGGGCTGCGCGGCTTCGCCTGGCCGGATCCCGAAACGCTGCTGTGGCTGCCGCGGACGCTGCCCTGGTACACGTGGCCGCTGTGGCCGCTGGCCTTCTGGGCGCTGTACGCCTGGCGCCACGGCCTGCGCCACCCGCACATCGCCATCGGCGCGGTGGTGCTCGGCGCGCAGGTGATCGGGCTGCTGACCACCCACTGGCCGAGCGTCGGCGACGTCACCTTCATCGTTGCCCCGCTGGTCATTCTGGCGGCGTTCGGCACCGTTTCCCTGCGCCGCGCGGCCGGCAACGTGATCGACTGGTTCACGATCACCGCCTTTTCCCTCTTCGCCCTCGCGCTGTGGGCGTATTTCGTCGCCGCCCATGCCGGCATCCCGCCGAAGATGCAGGCCTCGGTCCTGCGGCTGACCTCCGGCTACCTGCCGCCGCTGGACTGGCCGCGCGTGCTGCTCGCGGCGACGGCGAGTGGCCTCTGGCTGGCGCTCGTCGCCTGGCGCGTCCGTCAGCCGTCGGCGCCGCTGTGGCGGGGGGCAGCACTGGCTGCCACCGGGGTGGTGACGCTGTGGGTCGCGTTCACCTCGCTGTTCCTCGGCGCAGTCGACTACCGCCGCTCGTTCGCCTCCGTCGCCCGAACGGTGGCCGCCGAAATCGCGCTCAACGGCAGGCCGGGCGACTGCGTGCTCGCCCACCACCTGCGCCTTTCGCACCGCGCCGTCTTCGCCTTCCACGGCGAGATCCGCTTCGGATCGGCGGGCGACCGCGACTGCGCCTTCGCGCTGCACCGCGACGTGATCAGCTCTCTGCTCGACGACAGCCTGCCGCCCGGCCAGTGGGCGCAGGTCTGGCAGGGACATCGCCCGGGCCGCTCCGACGAGGTGATCCGCCTGTACCGGCGACTCGGCGAGTGAAACCGGGCACGGCACCGCCGGCATCGCCGTCCCGGAGCCGCTCGGCCGACGCCCGCGCGCTCGACTCCACGCGCGCGCTGCTCGAACTCGCCTGGCCGATCCTGGTCGCGCAGGTCGCCGTCATCGGCCTTGGCGTGATCGACACCGTCATGGCAGGCCGGCTGTCGGCCACCGACCTGGCCGGCGTCGCGCTGGGCAGCAGCATCTACGCGACGGTGTTCGTCGGCTTCATGGCGACGCTGCAGGCGCTCACCCCGATCGCCGGCCATCACTTCGGTGCACGGCGCTATCACGAGATCGGCATCGACGTGCGTCAGACGTTGTGGCTGTCGCTGTTCCTCACCCTGATCGCCCTGCCGCCGCTGCTTCTGAACCGTCCGTGGCTGCGCCTGATCGATGCCGCGCCGGAGGTGGCGGCCGTCTCGTCGCTCTACCTCTGGGGGGTGGCGGCCGGGCTGCCGGCCGCGTTCGCCGCGCGAACCTTCATCGCGCTTAACGCTGCGGTGTCGAGGCCTGCCGTGACCATGCTGATCAACCTCGGCGCCGTGGCCGCCAAGGTGCCGCTGAACCTGGTCTTCATCCACGGCGCCGGGTCGCTGCCGGCGATGGGCGGCGCGGGCTGCGGCATGGCCACGGCGGTGATCATGTGGCTGATGCTGCTCGCCCACTGGCTGCTGTGGCGGCTCGACCCGTTCTATCGCCGCTTCCGCGTCTCCGCAGAGGCGCCGACCGGCCCCGTCTGGAGCCGCCAGAAGGAACTGCTGCGGCTGGGCCTGCCCAGCGGCGGCGCGCTGCTGATCGAGATCAGTTCGTTCACCTTCATCGCCCTGCTACTGGCGCGCTTCGGCGCAACGACGGTGGCGGGCCACCAGATCGTCGCCAACATGATCGCCCTGCTGTTCATGCTGCCGCTGTCGTACGGAATCGCCAGCAGCGTCCTGGTGGCGCAGGCGCTCGGCGCCGGGCGGCCCGCCATCGCGCGACGCGCCGGCCTGCGCGGCTTCCGCTTCGCCGTTGCCAGCGCGCTGGTGCTCGCGGTTCTCGTCTATCTGCTGCGCGAGCCGCTGGTGGCGCAGTTCACCCGCGACCCGCAGGTGGCCGCGGTTGCGCTCGGGCTGGCCGGCCTGGCGATGCTGTTCCACTTCTTCGACGCCGTGCAGGGCGTGGCGACCTTCATCCTGCGCGGCTACAAGGTCGCGCTGCCGCCGATGCTGATCCATGGTGTCGCGCTCTGGGCGATCGGGCTGGCCGGCGGTTTCTGGCTGGCCTACCACCCCCCGACGCCGTGGCCGCTGGGGCCGGCGGCGAGCTTCTGGATCGCCGCGGCGACCGGGCTTGCGCTAGCCAGCGCAGCCCTCACGGCGCTGGCGAACTACGTCTCGCGCAGCCGCGTCGAGCAGGGCGCAAATGAAAAGAGCCGGGCCACCGGCCCGGCTCCCTGACGGAACTGCAGCGACGACTCAGCGGCCCGCCGCCTGCAGGGCGCGGATGCGCTCCTCGATCGGCGGGTGGCTGGAGAACAGCGCCAGCAGGCCGCTCGGGCTGGAATTGATGCCCATGCTCTTGACCTGCTGCGGCAGTTCGCCCGGCTCCATGCCGCCGAGGCGGGCCAGCGCGTTGATCATCGGCTTGGGCGAACCCATGTAGCTGGCTGCGCCGGCGTCGGCGCGAAACTCGCGCTGCCGCGAGAACCAGGCGACGATGATCGCAGCCAGGAAGCCGAGCGCGATGTCGAGCACGATCACGCTGACCCAGTAGCCCATGCCGGGCGCGTCGCTCTCGTTCTTCAGGATCATGCGGTCGACCACCCAGCCGATTACGCGCGACAGGAAGATGACGAAGGTGTTCATCACGCCCTGGATCAGCGTCAGGGTGACCATGTCGCCGTTGGCGACGTGCGCCACCTCATGGCCGAGGACGGCGTCGACCTCCTCCTTGCTCATCGACTGCAGCAGGCCGGTGGACACCGCAACCAGCGCGTTGTTCTTCGAGGCGCCGGTGGCGAAGGCGTTCGGCTCGCCCTCGTAGACGGCGACTTCGGGCATGCCGATGCCGGCCTTGGTGGCGTGTGCGCGGACGGCCTCGACCAGCCATGCTTCCATGGCGTTGGCAGGCTGCGCGATCACCCGCGCGCCGGTGGACCACTTGGCCATCGGCTTGCTGATGAGCAGCGAAATGAACGAGCCGGTAAAGCCGACGATCGCGGCGAACACGGCCAGCGCGCCGATGTCCAGCTGGCGGCCGCCGACACCGGCGAAGTTGATGCCGAACACCGCGCCGACGATGTTCAGGAACAGCATCAGCACGACGATAATCGCAAGGTTCGTGAGGACGAACAGCGCGATGCGCTTCATAGGGTCTCCATCGAGTCGTTAACGGAACGCGCGCAAGTCTACTTGTCGCGCGGGAACTGCACCGAAAAGCCGCAATGACCGCTTTACATTCACACACCCGGGGCCGGACACGCCGGCAGCAACGACGGATACCGCGGCTTCGACCGCCGGCGCCCGCTGCCGTTCAATCTGCGGCCGGCCGGCGCCGCTTCAACCCCGCGCAGCGCGAATCTTGCCCGCAGCCGGCTGGCTAGAATCTGCGGGTTTTCACGAGTGGAACGATCCCCGATGAGCCCCGTCTCGTTCGAACGCGTCAACTCGCGCCCGCTGGGACTGGTGCCGCGGCTGATATTCGCCAGCCGCTGGCTGCAGTTGCCGCTGTACCTCGGCCTGATCCTCGCCCAGGGCGTCTACGTCTACCACTTCTGGGTCGAGCTGGTGCACCTGATCGGCGCCGCCTTCGGCGACGTTCGCTCGATCAGCGACCTGTACAAGGCGGTCGGCTACGCACTACCAGCGGAAGGAGCGCCGAAGCTCACGGAAACGGTGATCATGCTGGTGGTGCTGGGCCTGATCGACGTGGTGATGATCTCCAACCTGCTGATCATGGTGATCGTCGGCGGCTACGAGACCTTCGTATCGCGGCTGAACCTCGAAGGCCACCCCGACCAGCCGGAATGGTTGTCGCACGTCAATGCCAGCGTGTTGAAGGTCAAGCTGGCAACCGCGATCATCGGCATCAGCTCGATTCATCTGCTGAAGACCTTCATCAACGCCGCCAACTTCGACACCAAGAC
>JBHJND010000574.1:0-4102 GCA_048497655.1 Caballeronia novacaledonica | reverse complement strand
CCCGGCACAGGCGGCCGCAACGGCGGGCGCCGAGGCGCCGAAGAAGAAGGCGGTGAAGAAGCGCGGCAGTCGGTCGAACAAGGCGCCGACGGGCGGCTAGCGGAACACCAGCGTCGCCAGCCCGAGGAAGATGAAGAAACCGCCGGAATCGGTGCTGAAGGTCAGCAGCACCGAGCCGCCGATGGCCGGATCTCGGCCCACGGCGCGCAGCACCATCGGTACCGCCAGCCCGACTGCAGCGGCGACCAGCATGTTCAGGATCATCGCCAGGAACATCACGATGCCCAGTTGGATGCCGTACGGCGAGTCGCGGTAAAGCGTGTATGCGAACAGCGCTGCGATGCCGCCCCACACCGCGCCGTTGAGCAGCGCGATGGCGATTTCCTTCATCACCAGGCGTCGCTGGTTGTCGCCGACCACCTGGCCGAGCGCGATCGAGCGCACCAGCAGCGTCAGGGTCTGGTTGCCCGAGTTGCCGGCGATGCCGGCGACAATCGGCATCAGCGCCGCCAGCGCCACCACCTTGGTGATCGTGCCCTCGAAGGCGTCGATCACCCGGCTGGCGAAGAACGCCGTGCCGAGGTTCACGCCGAGCCACAGCCAGCGGTTCTGCGCCGACTGCCAGACGCTGGCGAACAGGTCCTCCTCCTCGCGCAGGCCGGCCTTGGCGAGCACCTCCTGCTCGCTCTCCTCGCGGATCACGTCGACCACCTCGTCGACCGTCAGGCGGCCGACCAGGCGACCGTTGGCGTCGACCACCGGCGCCGACACCAGGTCATAGCGCTCGAAAGCCTGTGCCGCCTCGCTGGCGTCGTCCATCGGCGACAGCGTCAGGATGTCGGTCTTCATCAACGACGCGACCTCGTTGTCCGGCTCGTTGACCAGCAGGCGGTCGAGCGGCAGCGAACCCTTGAGCAGGCCCTCGCGGTCGACCACGAACACCTGGTCGGTGTGGCCGGGCAGTTCGTCGAAGCGACGCAGGTAGCGCAGCACCACTTCCAGCGTGACGTCGTCGCGGATCGACAGCGGCTCAAAGTCCATCCGCGCGCCGACCGACTCCTCCGGGTAGCTGAGCGCGGCGTCGAGCTGCGCCCTCTCCTTGGCGGTGAGGTCGCGCGATATCCGCTCGACTAGGTCCTCGGGCAGCGCCGGCGCAAGGTCGGCCAGCTCATCGGCCTCCAGCGTCCGCGCCGCCGCCTCCAGCTCCGGCGGGTCCATCGCCGCGATCAGCGACTCGCGCACCGCGTCCGCGACCTCGAGCAGCACGACGCCGTCGATCTCTGCCTTGACGCTGTCCCAGACGAGCAGCCGCTCCTCCGGCGGCAGTGCCTCCAGCACGTAAGCGATGTCGGCCGGGTGCAGGCCGTCGACGATCGACTTCAGCTCGGTGAGGTGCTGCCGGTGCACCAGCGACTCGACCAGCGGCTTCTTCTCCTCGTCGGGAAGGTGCTCGCGGTGCACCAGCGCTTCGACGCGCTGCTGCTTCTCCAGCACCGCCTGCACGCGCGTCAGCGCGCGCTGCGCCTCCTCCGGATCGCGCGCGGGACGCGCCGTGTGGGCCGGCGCCCGGTCGAGTAGTGCTTCGTTCATGGCCGGCGGATTCTAGGCTCGGCGCGCGGCCCACCGGTCCGCGGCGCGCCGCCGCTGCGCCGGTGCAGCGACCGGGGCAGTCAGGGGATCGACGCGTCGCCCATGTAGCGCAGGACCGTGGCCGCGCGCCGGGCTAGGTACTCCGATTCCCGGTTGCGGTCGTAGAACTTCGGCCGCGGCAGCATCACCGCCAGCCGCGCCGATTCCTCCGGCCCGAGCCGCGACGCCGGGGTGCGGTAGTAGTGGCGCGCCGCCGCCTCGGCACCGAAGACGCCGTCACCCCACTCGGCGAAGTTCAGGTAGACCTCGAGGATCCGGCGCTTGTCCCACACCGCCTCGATCATGTAGGTGATGACCAGTTCCTGCCCCTTGCGCAGGTAGCTGCGCTCCGGCGACAGGAACAGGTTCTTGGCCAACTGCTGCGAGATCGTGCTGCCGCCGCGTGCCGGGCGGCCGCGCTTGCGGTTGTCCTCGATCGCCTTCTGAACGGCGTCCCAGTCGACGCCCTCGTGCTCGATGAACCGCACGTCCTCGGCGGCGACGACGGCGCGCTTCAGGTACGGCGAGATGGCACCGTAGTCGACCCACGCGTGCTTCAGCCTGGCTCCGGGACGAGTCTTCTCGATCCGCGCGCCCTCGCGCGACATGAAGGCCGTCTCGGCCGGGTTGACCCAGCGATAAAGGACGATCCAGCCGAGGTACCAGAGCTGCAGCAGCAGCACCGCCGCAACGGCAAGCAGCGCCAGCCGACGGAGCCAGCGGCCAGCCGTCGAGAGGCTCATCGCGCCGCGGCGCTCTCCGACGACGCCTCTGTGTTCAGCAGCCGGCGCAGTTCCTTGAACACCGGCGCCGTGTCGGGCCGCACGCCGCGCCAGAGGTGGTAAGACTCAGCCGCCTGTTCGATCAGCATGCCCAGCCCGTCGCTGACCTTGCGCGCGCCGCCGCGGCTGGCCAGCTGCATGAACGGCGTCGGCGCGGCCGCGTACAGCAGGTCGTAGGCGAGCGTGCAGTCGTCGAAGGTCTCGGCGTCGATCGGCGGCGTGGTATGGCTGAGGCTGGTCGCCGTGCCGTTGATCACCAGGTCGAAGTGCTCTGCCGGTACCTCCTCGAATGACAGCGCCAGCACGCCGAACTCGTCGGCAAGCTCCTGCGCCCGGTCGTGGGTGCGGTTGGCCACGGCGATCCACTTCGGCTTCTCCTCCAGCAGCGAGCCGATCAGCCCGCGCACGCCGCCGCCGGCGCCGAGGACCAGGATCGAGGAGTCCTGGATGTGGAACTTCAGCCGCTGGGTGACGTCGCGGACGAAGCCGATGCCGTCCGTGTTGTCGCCGGTGATCGCCTCGCCGTCGAACTTCAGCGTGTTGACGGCGCCGGCCAGCCGCGCCCGCGGCGTCAGCCGGTCGGCCAGCTTGGCGGCGTCGAGCTTGAACGGGATCGTCACGTTCAGCCCGCGGTAGCCCGCCTCGCGCAGGCCGAGCGCGAACTCCTCGAAGCCGTCCAGCGGCGCCTCGAGGCGCTCGTAGACGATCGACTGGTGCGTCTGCTGCGCGAACAGCCGGTGGATCTCCGGGCTCTTGCTGTGCGCGATCGGGTTGCCGACCACGGCGTACTTGTCGGGTTGCTTCATCGCTCAGGGCAGGGCCGGCCGTTCGCCGCTGCGGGTGGCGAACTTGTCATTGGTGAATGTCCACGTCCTCGTGATCTCGAGCATGTCGGTGTCGCGGGCGATCTCCGGTGGAAACGGCGGAAACGGCGCCGCCAGCTTGACGATGTGCCGGGCGGCGCGGTCCAGCACCGCCGAGCCGGATGGCTCGTCGATCACCGCCTGCACGAGCCGTCCGTCGGCGCCGATGACCACCGTCATCCGCAGCGCCCCATACAGACGCCCCCGCGCCTCCTCAGGATAGTGCTCATTGCCGATTCGTTCCACCCAGGCCCGCCAGTCCTCGACATAGCGGGCATATCGGTACTCGGAGGTACTCGGCATGAAGTGGTGCCGGCGCGGTCGTTTCTGGTAGTCGGAGATGCGCCTGGAGATCTCCGCCTGCATGCGCGCCAGCACGTCGAGGTTGCTGTCGGCGGTGCCGCCAAGCGGCGTCTCCGCCGGCGCCTGGCGCTCGGCGTTCGACACGGTCAGATCGCTGCCGTCGGGCATCGCCAGCTTCTGCGGCTGCTGCCTGGCCTGCTCGGCGCGTGCCTGCGCCTTCTCTAGCGCCTCGCCTTCGCGCTGCTGCATCAGGTTGGGCAGCGGCGAGCTCCGGCGGCCGGCGTCGTTGGCGCCGCCACCGTCGAGGTTCGCCTGCGCATAGGCCTCCGGCTGGCTCGGCCGCGCCTGCGACCGAGCGTTGACGAGGATGATCTCCAGCGCCGGGTCGGTGGAACGCATCCGCAGCAGGTCGGGGTTGACGAAGCGCACCGCCAGCGCCAGCGCGTGCACGGCGAGCGAGACGCCTAGCGCGACCGCCAGCATGCGGTTGTTCTGCGATAGGGGCTGCATGTTCTCGCCGACCAC
>JBHJND010000573.1:0-2947 GCA_048497655.1 Caballeronia novacaledonica | reverse complement strand
CGGCGGCTCGCGGGGTGCCTCGAGGGAGGCGATCCGCGACGCGGCCGACGCCGCCTACCTGCTGCCGTTCATCGAGTCGCTGCCGCAGGGGTTCGACACCCGCATCGGCGAGAACGCCGTCAAGCTCTCCGGCGGGCAGCGGCAGCGGCTGTCGATCGCCCGCGCGCTGCTGAAGGACGCGCCTATCCTGCTGCTCGACGAGGCGACCTCGGCGCTCGACTCCGAGTCCGAGCGCTTCATCCAGGCCTCGCTCGACCGGCTGATGAGGGGCCGCACGACGTTCGTCGTCGCGCACCGGCTGTCGACGATCGAGGCCGCCTCGCGCATCGTCGTGCTCGAGGCGGGTCGCATCGTCGAGGTCGGCCACCACGCCGAGCTGCTTTCGCGCGGCGGCCTGTACTCGCACCTGCACCGCATCCAGTTTTCGGTTCCACCGAGGGAGACAACGACATGAGCACTCCGGCATCCACCGTCGCGGCGCCGCCGATCAGCCGCTTTCCCGTGCCCGAGCTGAAGGACCTGCCCGAGGACATCCGCAGCCGCATCGTCGAGGTGCAGGAGAAGTCCGGCTTCGTGCCGAACGTGTTCCTGACGCTGGCGCACCGTCCCGCCGAGTTTCGCGCCTTCTTCGCCTACCACGACGCGCTGATGGAGAAGGACAGCGGCCTCACCAAGGCCGAGCGCGAGATGATCGTGGTGGCCACCAGCGGTGCGAACCGCTGCCAGTACTGCGTGGTGGCGCACGGCGCGATCCTGCGCATCCGCGCGAAGAACCCGCGCGTGGCCGACCAGGTGGCGGTCAACTACAACAAGGCGGAGATCACGCCGCGGCAGAAGGCGATGCTCGACTTCGCGACCAAGGTGGCCAGCGAGTCGCACACGGTCACCGATGCCGATCTGGCCGCGCTGCGCGCAGCCGGCTTCTCCGACGAGGACATCTGGGACATCGGCGCGGTGGCGGCCTTCTTCGCGCTGTCGAACCGCATGGCCAACCTGACCGCGATGCGCCCGAACGACGAGTTCTACCTGCTCGGCAGGCTGCCGAAGGCGTAGGTCGGCGTCGGCAGGAAGCCGCCGGCACCCGGCTGCCGCGGCGGGCCGGGTGCACCGCTTCCAACGATGAGCAGACGAACATCCGGCGCGCCATCTGCCGGCGATGCGCCGCTCGCCTCGCTGCACGTCGTTCGCCGCTACGGGCCGGTAGGCGGCATGGAGCGCTACGTCTGGGAGCTGACGCATGCGCTTGCAGCCGACGGGCATCCGGTGACGGTGCTGTGCGAGCGCCTGCACGCCGCAGCGTCGGCGGGAATCGAAGTGCACGAACTCGGCGAGGTCGCGCCGCGGCCGCGCTGGCTGGCGTTGCTGCGCTTCTCGCGCCGGGTCGAGCGCTGGCTACGGGAGCATCCGCAGCCGGCGGCGGTGATCCACAGCCACGAACGGCTCGGCGTGCACCAGGTCACGACCTTCCACGGGCCGCCGTTCGCCACCGTCTTCGAGCGGCCGTGGTGGCGGCGGCTGTCGTTGCGGGTGCGGATGCAACTGTGGCTGGAGCGGCGCGAACTGCTGGGCCCGGGCGTTCGCGCGGTGGTGCCGAACTCGCCGCTGATCGCGCAGCAATTGCTGCGCTACTACCCGGCAGTCCGTGAGTGCCTGACCACACCGGTGCCGCCCGGGGTCGCCGCCGGACCGGCGCGGCCCGCGAGGCTCGTGCCGGCCGACGGCGGCGTGGTCGGCTTCGTCGGCAAGGAGTTCAAGCGCAAGGGATTGGAGCAGGCGGTGGCGATCGTCGCCGAACTGCGCCGGCGACGGCCGCGGGCCGAACTGTGGGTGGTCGGGCCGGATCCGGCCGAGGTCGAGCTGCTGTTCGCCGGCTGGTCCGGCGGCTACCGGCTGCTCGGCTGGTCGAGCGACCCTGCCGTGTACGCGCAGATGGACCTGCTGCTGCACCCGGCGCGCGCCGAGCCCTATGGCATGGTGGTCGCCGAGGCAATGGCCGCCGCCGTGCCGGTGGTGATCTCCGACCGCTGTGGCATCGCGCCGGATGTCTCGCCGCAGGCGGGCAGCGTGCTGTCGATCGACGCGCCGATCCAGGAGTGGGTCGACGCCTGCGAGCGGCAGTTGAGCCACGACGATCCGCCGCCGCGGTTCGTCCGCGGCTGGCAGCAGGTGGCCGCCGAGCAACTGGCGATCTACCGTGGGCGAGTGACGGCGCAGCGCGCAACCCGCTGAGAACGCCCCGCTCGGTGAGCGCTCAGTTCCCGGCGGGCACGCAGGTCAGCGTGCCGACGTCGGTCATCGCCCCGGCGTCGTCGGGAACGCGCAGGCGGGCGGCGCAGGGTGCGCCGTTGTTCAACCGAAGCAGGTACTCGCCCGGCTCGACACCCTCGACGTAGAACTCGCCGCGCCGCGCCGTGAAGCCCTTGATCACCTCGGCGCCTCGCGTCAGCGTCAGTTCGCGGAACTCCAGCGGCGCCGTGGTTCCGTTCTTCCGTCCGACGAGCACGCCGATGACGGCGCGCATCCGGCGCACCTCGAAGGCGACCAGGGTGCCGCTGCGGCGCGGCGGCGATATGACCGTCTGCGAACTCGCGAACACGTAGTCCATGGGCAGGTCGCCGACCCCGAAGCTGATGAAGTTGTCGTAGTAGGCGGAGAGGTTGGTCGCCACGGCCTCGCCCGCCGCGTTGGTCCGGCCCGCATACCAGCCGTTGGCGTAGACGGGGACGTCGGCCAGTTCGGGGATCCGGATCAGTGCGAAGCTGTCCAGCACCGGCCGCGCCGCGAACACCGAGCCGCCGACGGCGCCGATACTGCCGGCGACGAAGGCGCGCGAGTAGCCCGGCGCGCCGTCGCGGCTGCTGCGTGCGTACTCCGCGCCGACCTCTGCATGCGAGGCATTGAACTGGACGAAGCCGCGGCCGAACGCGCCGCTGCCGGCGTCGCCGCC
>JBHJND010000572.1:0-1947 GCA_048497655.1 Caballeronia novacaledonica | reverse complement strand
GTCGCGCGCGAAGCTGCGCACCTGCGCCGCCCTGGCCCCGCGCACCAGTTCGCCGATGCGCTGGCCGAGGCCCTTGGCCGCCCAGCCCAGGTGCGTCTCGAGGATCTGGCCGACGTTCATCCGCGACGGCACGCCGAGCGGATTGAGCACGATGTCGACCGGCGTGCCGTCGGCCATGTGCGGCATGTCCTCGACGGGAACGATCTTCGACACCACGCCCTTGTTGCCGTGCCGGCCGGCCATCTTGTCGCCGGGCTGCAGGCGCCGCTTCACGGCGAGGTAGACCTTGACCATCTTCAGCACGCCCGGCGGCAACTCGTCGCCCTGCGTCAGCTTGCGGCGCTTGTCCTCGAAGGCGGCGTCGAAGTCCCGGCGCTTGGCCTCGATCGACTCCTTCAGCGCCTCCAGCTGCGCCGCCGCCGCCTCGTCGGCCAGGCGGATGTCGAACCAGTGGTACTTCTCGAGCGAGTCGAGGTAGTCCTTGCTGATCACCGTGCCCTTGGCGATCTTGCGCGGCCCGCCGGTAGCCTCCTTCTTCAGCAGCAGCTTCTCGATCCGCGCGAAGGCGTCGGCCTCGACGATGCGCAGCTGGTCGTTGAGGTCCTGCCGGTAGCGCTTCAGCGCGTCGTCGATGATCTGCTGGGCGCGCTTGTCGCGCTCGATGCCCTCGCGCGTGAACACCTGCACGTCGATCACGGTGCCGTTCATGCCGGAGGGCACGCGCAGCGAGGTGTCCTTCACGTCCGAGGCCTTCTCGCCGAAGATCGCCCGCAGCAGCTTTTCCTCGGGCGTCAGCTGGGTCTCGCCCTTCGGCGTGACCTTGCCCACCAGCACGTCGCCGGCCTGCGCCTCGGCGCCGATGTAGACGATCCCCGGGTCGTCCAGCCGCGCCAGCTGGCTCTCCGACAGGTTGGAGATGTCGCGGGTGATCTCCTCGGAGCCCAGCTTGGTGTCGCGGGCGACGACGTTCAGCTCCTCGATGTGGATCGAGGTGAAGCGGTCGTCGGCCACCACCCGCTCGGAAATCAGGATCGAGTCCTCGAAGTTGTAGCCGTTCCACGGCATGAAGGCGACCAGCATGTTCTGGCCGAGCGCCAGCTCGCCGAGGTCGGTCGAGGCGCCGTCGGCGATGACGTCGCCCTTGGCGATGACGTCGCCCTTCTTGACGATCGGCCGCTGGTTGATGTTGGTGTTCTGGTTGCTGCGCGTGTACTTGACCAGGTTGTAGATGTCGACGCCGACGCCGCCGGCGACGTTCTCCTTCTCGTTGACGCGCACCACGATGCGGTCGGCGTCGACGTGGTCGACCACCCCGCCGCGCAGCGCCTGCACGGTGGTGCCGGAGTCGACAGCGACCGTGCGCTCGACTCCGGTGCCTACGTATGGCTTCTCCGGCCGCAGGCAGGGCACCGCCTGCCGCTGCATGTTCGAGCCCATCAGGGCGCGGTTGGCGTCGTCGTGCTCGAGGAAGGGGATCAGCGAGGCGGCCACCGAGACGATCTGGCTCGGCGCCACGTCCATGAAGTCGATCCGCTCGGGGCTCATCAGCACGAACTCGCCGCTCTCGCGGCAGCTGACCAGCTCGTCCTGGAAGCGGCCGCTCTTGTCGAGCGGCGCGTTGGCCTGCGCGATGACGTACTTGTGCTCCTCGATCGCCGACAGGTAGGTGATCTCGTTGGTCACCCGCCCGCCCTCGACCCGCCGGTAGGGCGTCTCGAGGAAGCCGTACTCGTTCAGCCGGGCGTACAGCGCCAGCGAGTTGATCAGGCCGATGTTCGGGCCCTCCGGCGTCTCGATCGGGCAGACCCGGCCGTAGTGCGTCGGGTGCACGTCGCGCACCTCGAAGCCGGCCCGCTCGCGCGTCAGGCCGCCGGGGCCGAGGGCCGAGACCCGCCGCTTGTGCGTGATCTCCGACAGCGGATTGGTCTGGTCCATGAACTGCGACAG
>JBHJND010000571.1:0-1776 GCA_048497655.1 Caballeronia novacaledonica | reverse complement strand
GGCGCAGGCTGTCGACGCACAGCCGCAGGTAAGGCAGGTTGTTCCAGGTCGGAACCAGGATGCTCAGCATGTCAGCCCTGCCCGGCCGTCGGCACGGGGCCGGCCGGCGATCGCCAGCAACCGTCCGCGTCGGCAAAGGCGATCGCCGCCATGAAGGCCGTGGCAGCGGCGTAGAACGCAGCCATCATCTTCAGGGCGAACACGTCGGCGGTGACCGCGCAGGATGCGTACATGACGATGACGACAATTCCCATCAGGGCCGCCCGGCCGCCCACGGCGTCGGTGCGCAGCCGCCGCGCCAGCGCCGCCGCCGGAACGACGAACACCGCGACGATCGCCAGCAGGCCCGGCACTCCGAAATCGACGGCGAAGGCGAGATAACTATTGTGCATTTCCGCGCGCGCGGCCTGCGCCGCCAGCGGGCTGAGAACACCGAGCTTCGCATAGCCTTCGGCTGCCGCCGCAAATCCCCCCGCGCCGAGGCCGATCAGCGGCTGCTCGGCAAAGGCCAGCAACGCCGCGCGCCAGATCTGCAGCCGGATGCCGGGCGACGTGTCCCGCTCGCCCCCCAGGAAGAAGCTGCCGAGGTCGGTGGCCATCAGGTCGAAGCGACCACGGAACGAATCGATGGTCGCGAAGGCGGCGAGAAGCGCCACCGTCAAGGCGGCCCAGATGGCGACGCGCAGCGCCACCGGTCGGCCGCGCAGGGTCGTCGAGGCCAGCAGCGCGATCACCGCCAGCAGCGCCAGCCAAGGGCCGCGGGCGCCGGTCGGAACCGCAGCAAGAAAGCCGCTCGCGAAGCCGCCGATCTTCAACACCCGCATCGGCAGCGGATCGCGCCGGTACCAGTCGAGGCTCAGCAGCGACAGCACGCCGAGCAGCAGCGCAAGCCCGCCGAAGCCGATCGGGTCGAGAAAGGTGCTCGCCCAGCGCCCGGCCGACCACTCGCGGGGGTCCAGCAGCATGACCGCGCCGGCCGCCAGCGCACCGAGCGCGAAGGAGGCATCGGCCCATGGCACGAGGCTGCGGCCACTTCGCCGGAAGGCGAGCACGACCGGCACAGCGAGCAGGAAACGCGCCGCCGAGGCGACCGGACCGACCAGCCAGGATGCGCCGTGCAGGCTCTGCACGGCGACCAGCGCGAACACCGGCGCCGCCATGGCCAGCGCATAGGTCCGCACCGCGTCGTCCGCCGCCCGCGCCGCGCCGTCGGTGGCCGCCTGGCGCTCGCGGACGAGCACGAGCAGTGCCAGCGCGGCCGCGAGCATCAGGCTGCCGTTGGCGCCACCGCGCACCGCCACCGTCAGCGCCGGAAACAGCAGCACGACGATCTGCAGGATCCGGCGGATGAGGCTGCCCACGGTCTCGACGCCGGCCGGCATGTCGTCGCCTACTCAGGCCGCGGCGGCGCGCGGCGCCCGCCGACAACCTCGCTCAGCCATAGCTGAAGCCGGCCGCGCAAACCTTCGCCTGCCGGCGCAGTTCCTCGACCAGCGCCTCGTCCGGCCGCACGCGCCAGTCCTCCGACAGCACGACGTCGGCGGCGCCGACGCCGTTGCGGTAACCGACCACCACGCGGCAGCCGCTGGCGAGATTGCCGTTGCTCACCCGGAACGGCGCCAGCGTGTCGCGCAAGCGCGTCAGGTCCGGCGCGCCGTCGATCTCGATGCGCAGCCGCGCGGCGGCGCGGGCGCGCGCCTCGGCAAGATCCATCACGTCGTCGACGTTGACCGTCAGGCGCTCGCGGAACTCGTCGTAGCGCACCTTGCCCAGCAC
>JBHJND010000570.1:0-1586 GCA_048497655.1 Caballeronia novacaledonica | reverse complement strand
GGGCGATCGAGGCGATCCAGACCTCCGCCCGCACCGGCAAGATCGGCGACGGCAAGATCTTCGTCTATGACCTGCAGCAGGTCATGCGGATCCGCACCGGCGAGACCGGCACCCAGGCCCTCTAACCCGACGAGGACGACATGAAGAAACTGCTACTCATGCTCCTCACTGCAGGAGCCCTCGCGTTGACCACTGGCGCCGCCGTGGCCCAGGGCGCCGGCGCGTCGCACGGCGACGGCATGAAGCCGGAGACCCCGGCCGCCGCCGCACCGGCCGCCGCCGCGCCCGCGGCACCGGCGCCGGCCGCCGCGGCCGAAGCGAAGAAGGAAGAGGCGGCGCCCGCCGCCGCTGCCGCCGAGAAGAAGGACGAAGCGCCCAAGCCGCCGGCGATCGCCAAGGGCGACACGGCGTTCATGTACACCGCCACGGTGCTGGTCATCCTGATGACCATCCCCGGGCTGGCGCTGTTCTACGGCGGCCTGGTGCGGTCGAAGAACATGCTCAGCGTGCTGATGCAGGTGTTCGTCGTCTTCGCGCTGATCTCGGTGCTGTGGGTGGTCTACGGCTACTCGCTGGCATTCACGGGAGGCAATCCGTTCATCGGCGGCATGTCGAAGCTGCTGCTGGCGGGGGTCAACGCGGAGTCGGCGGCGGCCACCTTCAGCAAGGAGGTCTACATCCCCGAACTGCTGTTCGTCGCCTTCCAGTGCACCTTTGCCGCCATCACCTGCGGCCTGATCGTCGGCGCCTATGCCGAGCGGATGAAGTTCTCCGCCGTGCTGCTGTTCATGGTGATCTGGTTCACCTTCAGCTACCTGCCGATGGCGCACATGGTCTGGTACTGGGACGGCCCGGACGCGATCAAGGACGAGAAGACGCTGGAGGCGGTCGCCGCCGGGGCGGGCTGGCTGTGGGCCAAGGGCGCGCTCGACTTCGCCGGCGGCACCGTCGTGCACATCAACGCCGGCGTGGCCGGCCTGGTCGCCGCCTACGTGCTCGGCAAGCGCATCGGCTACGGCCGTGAGGCGATGGCGCCGCACAGCCTGACCCTGACCATGGTCGGCGCCGCGCTGCTGTGGGTGGGCTGGTTCGGCTTCAACGCCGGCTCCAACCTCGAGGCCAACGGCGTCGCCGCGCTTGCCTTCGTCAACACGCTGTTCGCGACCGCGGCGGCGGTGCTCGCCTGGACGTTCGTCGAGTGGATGGTCAAGGGCAAGCCCTCGATGCTCGGCGCCGCCTCGGGCGCGGTGGCCGGGCTGGTGGCGATCACGCCGGCCTGCGGCTTCGTCGGCGTCGGCGGCGCGTTGATCATCGGCCTGATCTCCGGCGTGGTCTGCTTCTGGGGCGTTACCGGCCTGAAGAAGATGCTCGGCGCGGACGACGCGCTCGACGTCTTCGGCGTGCATGGCGTCGGCGGCATCGTCGGCGCGATGCTGACCGGCGTGTTCGCCTCGCCGTCGCTCGGCGGCGCCGGTATCTGCAACTACATCACCAACAAGTGCGGCGAGGCGGCCGACTTCCCCGGCATCGGCGCACAGGTCTGGATCCAGTTCCAGGGTGTGCTGACGGCTATCGTGCTGTCGGCG
>JBHJND010000569.1:0-2831 GCA_048497655.1 Caballeronia novacaledonica | reverse complement strand
TGTCTCGACAGAGGACCGTCAGAAACGGCCCGACGCCGTCTTTGCGGCCGGATGCCGGCCGGACCACTCGGGCCCCACGGCGATCAACCGAGGCCCATTGCCGCACGGAGCGTCGTCGTCCCGGCGCGAGCCGGTCGTGCTGTTACACTGCGTCCCGCGGTATGTGACCAGCGCCGTCGTGACATCTCCCGACGGTTCATCGCCGCAGTCAATCCTGACCTGCTTTACCACCTCGTTCGTCTGCAGTCGGCTGGTCGATGAACGCCTGAGAAACCGCAACCCGGTTTCCGGCGGCAGGCCGACCTCTAGTGAGTTCTCCGATGTCTTTTGCAAGCCTCGGCTTGTCCGACGCGCTCGTGCGCGCGGTCACCGAAGTCGGCTACACCGTGCCGACCCCCATCCAGCAGCAGGCGATTCCCGCCGTGCTCGCCGGCCGCGACGTGCTCGCCAACGCGCAGACCGGCACCGGCAAGACGGCCGGCTTCGTGCTGCCGATCCTGCACCGCCTGGCCGCGCAACCGGCTTCCGGCCGCCGCGTCATCCGCGTGCTGGTCCTCACCCCAACCCGTGAACTCGCCGCCCAGGTCGAGGAGAGCGTGCGCGTCTACGGCAAGCACGTCTCGCCGAAGTCGACCGTGATCTTCGGCGGCGTCAATATCAACCCGCAGATCGACGCCCTGAAGCGCGGCGTTGACATCGTCGTGGCCACGCCGGGCCGGCTGCTCGACCACCATGGCCAGCGCACCATCGACCTGTCGAAGGTCGAGGTGCTGGTGCTCGACGAGGCCGACCGCATGCTCGACATGGGCTTCATGCCCGACATCAAGCGGATCCTGGCGATCCTGCCGAAGAAGCGGCAGAACCTGCTGTTCTCGGCCACCTTCTCCGACGAGATCCGCCAGTTGGCCACCGGCCTGCTGCACGACCCGCTGGCCATCCAGGTCACGCCGCGCAACTCGACCGTCGAGGCGGTGGCGCAGAAGGTGCTGCCGGTCGACGCCAAGCGCAAGAGCGAGCTGCTGGCGCACCTGATCAAGGAGCACTCCTGGTACCAGGTGCTGGTGTTCACCCGCACCAAGCACGGCGCCAACCGGCTCGCCGCTCAACTGGAGAAGAACGGTATCAGCGCGCTGCCGATCCACGGCAACAAGAGCCAGAACGCGCGCACCCGGGCGCTGGCCGCCTTCAAGAGCGGCGAGCTGCAGACGCTGGTGGCCACCGACATCGCCGCGCGCGGGCTGGACATCGAGTAGTTGCCGCACGTGGTGAACTTCGACCTGCCCAACGTGCCCGAGGACTACGTGCACCGGATCGGCCGCACCGGCCGCGCCGGCGCGACCGGCGAGGCGATCTCGCTGGTCTCGCGCGAGGAGCAGCCGCTGCTGCGCGACATCGAGCGGGTCATCCGGCGCCAGTTGCCGCGCGAAGTGGTTCCCGGCTTCGAGGCCGGCAGCACGCCGAGCGCATCGTTCGTCGATGCGCCGGTGGCGCGCGAAGCGCGGCCCGCGCCGCGCGGCCAGCCTCGGCGCGAGGCGGGCAGCCGCAGCGCGACGCCGGGCAAGCCGCGCGCAGCGTCTCACGCAGCCGGCGGCAAGGGCGCGCCGGCGCGCGACGCGCGCCCAGCGGGACAGCCGCAACGCGCCGGCAAGCCGGCGGCGAAGCCGCGAGCCGAGGCGCCCCGCCCGGCCGCGACACCCGGCGCGGCACGCCCCGGGCGGCAGTCACAGCACCGCCGCGACGAGCGCGACACCAGCGTCCGGAGCAACCTGCCGCCAGGCTGGAAGTAGAAGGCGGCGCCCGCCGCAGCGGCGGCCACCGCGGAAACGAACGGCCGTTCGAAAACCGGAACGGGCCGTCCGGCGGACGTCAAGCCTGCCGATGGCGAGGCTTGTCACATGTCAGGGCTTTTAGACGTTTCCTTCAGGTACCCCCAGACGTACCGGCGCGCGGTGCTAGGCTTCGCCTCGATGGTTGCGATGCGGTTCGTCGACTGATCCATCGACGCCGGACCCGCAGCGCGACAACTGCTTGTCTCCTCCACCTCCTCCTTGGTGGTTCAGGCCCGGCCTCAGCGCCGGGCCTTTTTTCTTGCCGCGACCGCGGCAACTGCGCCCCCGCCGCTTACAAATCGCAAAACTCCCGGCGGCGGCCCGGTGCACGACCCGGCCGCACGTCCGTTCTTGGGATACCCGCCCAAGGAGGACGACATGAAAGCCGCCATCGCAGCCCTTGCCCTGTCCGCAGCCGCAGCCGCCGTCGCCGCGCCGATCGGCGTCGCGCAAGCCCACACCGGCATCACGGTCGGCATCGAGACGCCGGCCTTCGGCGTGCGCTTCGGCACTCCCTACTTTCCCGTCGCGCCGGTGTACCCGGCGCCGGTCTACGTCCCCGCCCCCGTCTATGCGCCGGTCCCGCCGGTGTTCTATGCACCGCCGCGCGTGGTGGTGCAACCGGCGGTCGTCTATCCGGTCGTCTACCCGTTCGGCCCGCCGGTGGTGAAGCACCACAAGCATGCCTACCGCAACGCGCGCGGCGTTATCGTGACCGGCGGATACCCCTACGGTCGCTACTAGCCGCCTGCCCGCCGGGATCAGCCTTGCCCAGCCGATGACGCAGATGCCACTGCCGCCCGCCGCGCGGCTTCGCAGGCTTGTGCTGCGGCTGCTCGCCTTCGTCCTCGCCGTCGCCGTCGGTGGCGGCGCGGCGCGGGCGCAGGCCACGGAAGACCCCGACGCACTCGACCCGCCGGGCCGGGTCGGCAGCGTGACGCTGCTCGGCGGGCCGGTGTTCATGGTCGACCTCGCCACCGGCAGCCGCGAGGAGGCGCTGCT
>JBHJND010000568.1:0-3114 GCA_048497655.1 Caballeronia novacaledonica | reverse complement strand
CGCGCCCGGCTGTCGATCGACCTGTACTGCTCCCGCATCCGGCGCGAACTCGGTGCGCTCGCCGCCGTGCTGGGGGGCGTCGACGCGCTGGTGTTCACCGCCGGCATCGGCGAGAACTCCGCGGCAATCCGCGCCCGCGTGCTCGACGACGCGGCGTGGCTCGGCGTCGAGCGCGATGCCACGGCCAACGACGCCGGCGGCCCGCGCCTGACCACGAAGGACTCCCGCGTGCTCGGCCTGGCGCTGCCGACCGATGAAGAACTGATGATCGCCACCCACACGCGCAACGTCATCCGGCCGCGCTGAGTCGCGGTCACGCCGCCGTTCGATCGACGTCGAAGCAGGCGTGAGTATCATGGCCTGAGCCAGTAAAACACCGGCAATGAAGGAGATCCGATCGTGGCCAGCCTCTGGCTCACCAACCTGCCCGCCGACGTCACCGACGACGAGATCGCCGGCTGGCTCGAGAAGTATGGTTTTCCTCGCTGCGACGAAATCATGCGCGTGCCGGGCGACGGCTCGCGGCCCGGCGCCGTGATCACGTTTGCCGACGTCGAGGAGGAAGTCCTGCGCCGCCTGCAGCCGCGCATCGACGGGGTTTTCGTGCGCAACAAGACCATTCACGCGCAGGTCGCCCCGCCGCCGCGGCCCGAGCCCCACTGAGGCCGGGCCATGGGCCTGTTTGATCGCCTGTTCGGCCGCCAACCGGCCGCCGGCGGCGATCCGCTGCTCGACAAGGCGCTCGACCGCACCGTGGAAGTGGTCGAGCCGAAGCTGGCGCTGGCGCGTGACTGGCGCAACCGGCTGGCCCCGGGCGTGTCGGCGGCGATCGAGATCGCGCGCGCCGGCGCGCAGTGCCTGCAACAGGTGCACGACCTTTCGGCGGCGAACTGGAGCACGGATCCGCTGCTGAGGGCGGCGTTCGCCAATTCCGACAGCGTCACGCAGGTGCTCGGCCGGATGCGCGAACTGCAGCGCTACCTGGGCGCGCCGGGCGCCGGCAACGAGGCGTACGCGGTGCTCGGCATGTCCGTCGAGACGCGCAAGGTTCTCGGTGCGGCGCTGGTGGGCGAACAGGTCCGCAGCGAGGTGGAGCGGACGCAGGTCAACTTCGGCGACCATCGCATCCGCATCGTAGCCGCCGGCGCTGAGCAGATGCGACAGGCCGCCGGCGTGCGGATCTTCAACGAACTGCTGCTTGGCGTCACCCGCGAGCTCGCCAAGGCGGACGAGCGGCGCAAGGAACTGAACATCGAGCGGTCGATGCTGCAGGCGCGGCTGCGCATGCTGGAACACAACGAACGGGCGCTGTCCGAGGAGTTCGGCGGCAAGGGCGACGACGACGCGGATCCTCTGGCCGAACGCGCCGAGATGCAGCGGCGGCTCGACGAGCTGAACGCGGCGATGGCCGCGTACGGCGGCGGCACCGAAGGACTGGACCGTCAGCTGGAGATCGTGCGTGACGCGCTGCTGTCCGCGCGCGAACTGGTCCGGATCGAGACCCGCACGCTTCGCGTTGATGCGATGAACACGGTGCTGGAAGACGCCCAGTCCGCCGGCGAAACGATCGGGTTCGTGCACGTGCAGGCGCCGCGGATCACCCGCGCGTTTGCCGCCGTGCGCGTGCAGCGGGCCGACGTGCCGGCGGGCGGCCTGTCGATCGCGGCGGTCGAGCGAACGCTATGAGGCAGCGGCTCCTTCATCCGCCTCGCCGAGACTGATGCTGCAGCGGTTCGCCCGCAGCGTGCTGCACCTGCTTGGATGGCGCATCGAGTACGTCGAGCCTCCCGGGCCACGCGGCATCATCATCGTCTATCCGCACACTTCGAACTGGGACTTCGTGATCGGACTGCTCGCCAAGTGGGCGATCGGCCTGCCGCTGCGCTTCGTCGGCAAGGAGTCGCTGTTTCGCGGCCCCACCGGAGCCACCTTGGGCCGCCTGATGCGCCTGTGGGGCGGCCGCCCGGTCGACCGCCACCAAGCCAGCGGTGCAGTCGAGCAGCTGGCGCAGCTGATGCGCAGCGAACCGTGGTTCTGGCTGGCGCTGTCGCCCGAAGGCACGCGCGGGTTCCGGGATCACCTGCGTTCGGGCTTCTACCACCTCGCGCTGGCGATGCAGGTGCCGGTCGGCCTGGCCTTCATCGACTACGGCCGCAAGTCGGTCGGCGTGCGCGACTACGTGCACATGAGCGGCGACGTGGCTGCCGACCTGCAGCTGCTGCGCGAGTTCTACGCCGACAGGCACGGGCTGTACCCGGAGAAGGCCGCAACGATCGCCTTCCGGGAAGCGGGCAGACAACCGGGCGGGCATTGAAGCTCCGCCCGTGATCAGGCCAGCATGTCGGCCCAGACGGTCTGCGCCCAGCCCCAGGCGTACTGGCCTTCGAGGGCCCACTGCGCGCGGTCCTGGCCCGAGACGCCGCTGGCGCCGGTCACCACCTCCATCGTCTTCTTCTCCGGCACCCAGTGGTGCACGCTGGCCACGTGGATCGCGTTCCGGTCGTCGACGTAGCTGTAGCAGGTGTTGGCCATCATCGGCGGGATCGGCGCGCGCCCGTTCATCAGCTCGACGATCGCCGCCGCCGCCGCCTTGCCGTGCTGGTTGGCCATGTGGCCCGACTTCGGCATCGCCGGCGCCGGCTGCGTGGCGTCGCCGATCACGTGCACGTTCTTCACCTTGATCGACTCGGTGCTGACCCAGTCGACCTCGCACCAGCGGTTGTTGGCGGTGATCAGCCCCGCGTCGCGGGCGATGTTGCCCGCCCGCTGCGGCAGGATCAGGTTCAGCACGCTGCCCTTGACCGTGTCGCCGAGGTTGGTGGTCAGCGCCCTGCCCTTGACGTCGACTTCGGCGATCGCCATGTTGGCCTGGTAGTCGACCAGGCCGGCGTAGTCCTCCTTCCACACGCGGGTGAACAGCGGCCCCTTGGAAGTCACCTGCGGGTTGGCGTCGAGGACGATCAGCTTCGACTTCGGCTTGCGCGTCTTCAGGTAGTGCGCGATCTGGCAGGCGCGCTCGTAGGGCCCCGGCGGGCAGCGGTACGGCGCCAGCGGCACGCTCATCACCACCACGCCGCCGTCGGCCATCGCCTCCAGCTGCGCGCGCAGCAGCAG
>JBHJND010000567.1:0-5566 GCA_048497655.1 Caballeronia novacaledonica | reverse complement strand
GCCGCCGGCGGGCGGCCGAACTGAGCCTGCAGGCGCAGCGGGTGCAACTGCTGCACGCCTCGCGGCTGGCGGTCGCCGGTGAGCTGACCGCGTCGATCGCGCACGAGATCAACCAGCCGCTGGGGGCGATCCTCAGCAACGCCGACGCGGCGGAGATGCTGATCCAGTCCGACCAGCTCAGGCGCGACGAACTGCTGCAGATCCTGGCCGACATCAAGCGCGACGACCTGCGCGCCAGCGAGGTGATCAAGCGGCTGCGGGCACTGCTGGCGCGCCACGACACCGAGCGGCGCCGGTTCGACCTGAACGAGGCGGTCCAGACCACCGCGGCGATCCTGCGTGCCGAGGCCCGCCGGCGCGAGGTCGACGTCGAGTACGAGCTGCGGGCGGAGCGGGCCGACGTGCTCGGCGATGTGGTGCAGATCCAGCAGGTGATCATCAACCTGATGCTCAACGCCTTCGACGCGAGCGCCGAGGTGCCGAAGGATGCGCGCCGGGTCGTCGTCGAGACGCGGGACACGGTCAATGGCGTGCAACTCAGCGTCCGCGACTTCGGCGTCGGCATTGCCGCGGCCGACCTGCCGCGCGTCTTCGACTCGTTCTTCAGCACCAAGCGCAGCGGCATGGGGCTCGGGCTGGCCATCGCCCGCTCCATCGTCGAGGCGCACGGCGGTACGATTTCAGCCTCCGGCTGCGACGTGGGTGCCGAGTTCAGGTTCATCTTTCCGCTGGCCGCCGCCGGCGAATCGCCCGAGCGACCCGTGCCGAGCAAGCCATGACCGCGCCGCCGCTGATCCACATCGTCGACGACGACGACTCGCTGCGCAGCGCGCTGCAGCGACTGCTCGCCGCGGCGGGCTACCGCGTCAAGGCCTACGCCTCGGCCGGCGAGTTCCTGCTCGATCCGCCGGCCGACGCGCCGGGCTGCCTGCTGCTCGACCTGCGCATGCCGGGTCCGTCGGGGCTCGACCTGCAGGAGGCGCTGGCGCGGCACGGCATCCGGCTGCCGGTGATCTTCCTCTCCGGGCATGGCGACCTCGCCACGGGCGTGCGGGCGATGAAGGCCGGCGCCGTCGACTTCCTCAGCAAGCCGGTCGAGCGCGAGCCGCTGCTCGCCGCCGTCGCGCGGGCGCTGGAACTCGACGCCGCGCAGCGCGCCGCCAGTGGCGTCGACCGGGAAATGCGGGCGCGATTCGCCCAGCTCACGGCGCGCGAGCGCGAGGTGTTCGAACTGGTCGCCGCCGGCCGGCTCAACAAGCAGATCGCCGACGCGCTCGGCATCGCCGAGCGCACGGTCAAGGCGCAGCGCGCGCAGGTGATGGCCAAGCTCGGCGCGGCCAACGCCGCGGAGCTGGGCCGGATCGCCGCACAGCTGCGCGGGAGCGCCGGCTAGCCTTGCCGCGCGCGGTCGCCGCGCGGGCCGACCGCGGCTTCGCTGCACCAAAGGGCACGGCGGCGTGCCCGTGCGCACGATGCGGCGTCGTGCCGCGTCGCGCACGATCGGCGGGTGAATCACGACCTCGCCGAAACCCCTGCCGCAACAGCGGGCCGAGTCGGCCGCGTGGTGGTCCTCGTCGAAGACGACGAGGGGCTGCGCGCCGCGCTGCAACGGGTGCTTCGCGCCTGGGGATTCGCGACCCGGGCCCATGCCAGCGCCGAGGAGGCGCTGGCCGATCCCGCCCTCGACTGCCCCGACTGTCTGGTGGTGGACCTGAACCTGCCGGCGATGTCCGGCCTCGACCTCATCGACCGCCTGCGCGAACGCGGGGTGACGGCGCCGGCGGTCGTGATCTCGGCGCAGGACGAAGCGAAGGTTCGCCTCGAGACGCGTCGCCGGGGGATCGAGCACTTCCTTCCCAAGCCGTTCCTCGGTAGCGCCCTGGTGCGCCAGGTCGACGCGGCGCTCGCCGACGGGCGCCGCGGCGGTGCCCGGTGCTGATCGCTGGCTGCTTCGCCTGCCGATGCGCCGGCGCGGCCGCAGGGGCGACATGCACCAAAGGGCAGGCGGCGCTGCCCCATCCGCCGATGCCGCGACGAAAGGCATGTCGCACCATCCCACGAAGCTGCCTGCGCAACGCGCCGGGCGGCAGTCCTCGCAGCGCAACCCACCATTGAACGAAGGGGCGATATGAGATTCATCCGGAAATTCGCGGCAGCGGCCACGTTGCTGCTCGGCGCGGCGGCCGCGTCGCCCGTCTGGGCGCAGGCGCCCGCCGCGGGCGCAAAGAAGCCGAACATCCTCGTCATCTGGGGCGACGACATCGGCCAGTTCAACATCAGCGCCTACAACCGCGGGATGATGGGCTACAAGACGCCCAACATCGACCGCATCGCCAACGAAGGCGCGCTGTTCACCGACTGGTACGGCCAGCAGAGCTGCACCGCCGGCCGGGCCGCCTTCGTCACCGGCCAGTCGCCGATCCGCACCGGCCTGACCAAGGTCGGCCTGCCGGGCGCGCCTGAAGGCATGAGGAAGGAAGACCCGACGATCGCCACGTTGCTGCGGGCGCAGGGCTACATGACCGGCCAGTTCGGCAAGAACCACCTCGGTGACCGCGACGACATGTTGCCGAGCAACCACGGCTTCGACGAGTTCTTCGGCAACCTGTACCACCTCAATGCCGAGGAGGAGCCGGAGAACCCCGACTACCCGAAGAACCCGGAGTTCAAGAAGAAGTTCGGCCCGCGCGGCGTCATCCACAGCTTCGCCGACGGCCGGATCACCGACACCGGCCCGCTGACCCGCAAGCGTATGGAGACGATCGACGAGGAGGTCACCGCCAAGGCGCTCGACTTCATGCAGCGCGCCAAGGCCGCCGACAAGCCGTTCTTCATCTGGTGGAACTCCACCCGCATGCACATCTGGACCCCTCTGAAGGCCGAGTCCCAGGGCAAGACCGGGCTGGGCGTCTATCCCGACGGCATGGTCGAGCACGACGGGCACGTCGGCCAGGTGCTGGCCAGGCTGAAGGAACTGGGGCTGGAGGAGAACACCATCGTCATGTACTCGACCGACAACGGCGCCGAGACGATGAGCTGGCCCGACGGCGGCACGACCATGTTCCGCGGGGAGAAGAACACCAACTGGGAGGGCGGCTACCGGGTGCCGGCGATGATCAAGTGGCCGGGCGTGATCAAGCCGGGCACCATCATCAACGACATCGGCTCGCACGAGGACATGCTGCCGACCCTGCTGGCGGCGGTCGGCGACACCACGGTCAGGGAAGACCTCAAGAAGGGTCGCACGGTGGGCAACACGACGTACAAGGTGCACATCGACGGCTACAACCTGGCGCCGGCGCTGAAAGGCGAGGCGGCGTGGCCGCGCAGGGACTTCATCTACTGGACGGACGACGGCAGCGTCGCGGCGCTGCGCTACGACAACTGGAAGATGGTGTTCCTCGAGCAGCGCGGACACGGTTTCGACGTCTGGCAGGAACCCTTCGTCACCCTCCGCCTGCCGAAGCTCTTCAACCTGCGCAGTGACCCGTTCGAGCGCGCCGACAAGGAAGGGATGGGTTACGCCCAGTGGCGCATCGAACGCGCCTTCCTCATCGCCCCGGCGGGTGCCTACGTGGCGCAGTGGCTGCAGAGCTTCAAGGAGTTCCCGCCGCGGCAGAAGCCCGGCAGCTTCAACCTCGATCGGGTGATGGACGCGGTGACCAGCGGCTCGAAGCAGTAGCGCGGCGCGCACGGCAGGGCGGTGGGGACCCGGTCCCCGCCGTCTTCGTCTTATCGCCCGCATCGCGCGCGGCCGGCCCGACGGGCGCTGCTACGCTTGTCTCGGCCGCCTCCCGGCGGCACCGCGTAACGGGACATCGACTTGAGCAGCAGGCAGAGCGCGCGTCGCGAGGCAGGCGGCGGGAAGGCGGCGACGATGCCGGCGCCGGCGCGCCGCGTGACGGCGCCGTGGCTGCTGCTGGCTGCGGCCGTCGTGCTCTTCGCGGCGGCGCTGTACTTCGCGTTCGCCGAGCCGCCGGCGTCGCCATCGCCGACGGCAGCCTCGGTCGCGGCGAGTCATGGCGCCGATGCCGCCGGCCGGCCGGCGCCCGAATACGTCGGCACCGCTGCCTGCGCCTCCTGCCACGCCAGAGAACACCGGCAGTGGCAGGGCTCGCACCACGATCGCGCGATGGCCGAGGCGACCGAGGCCACGGTGCTCGGCAACTTCGCCGGCGCGAAGTTCAGCCACGGCGGCGCGACCTCGACCTTCTTCCGCCGCGACGGCAGGTTCTTCGTCAACACCGACGGCCCCGACGGCAGGCCGGGCGACTTCGAGATCAAGTACACCTTCGGCGTGACGCCGCTGCAGCAGTACCTGGTGGAGATGCCGGGCGGCCGGCTGCAGGCGCTCGGCATCGCCTGGGACGCGCGGCCGGCGAAGGCGGGCGGGCAGCGCTGGTTCCACCTCTACCCGGACCGGCGGCTGAAAGCCGGCGACCCGCTGCACTGGACCGGCATCGACCAGACCTGGAACTACCAGTGCGCCGACTGCCACTCGACCAACCTGCGCAAGAACTACGACGAGCAGACCGACCGTTACGCCACCACCTGGACCGACATCAACGTCGGCTGCGAGGCCTGCCACGGGCCGGGGTCGGACCACGTCGCCTGGGCGAACAAAGAGGGCGGCTGGCAGCGCCATGAAGCCGCCGGCAAGGGGCTTGCGGTGCGGCTCGACGAGCGGCGCGGCGTCAGCTGGGCGATCGATCCGGCCACCGGCAACGCCGTGCGCTCGGCGCAGCGCACGTCGTCGCGCGAGGTCGAGACCTGCGCCCGCTGCCACGCGCGGCGCGGCCAGTTCTCCGACGAGTGGCACGCCGGCAGGCCTTTCGCCGACGGCTATCGCGCCTCGCTGATCGAGCCGGGCCTGTACTGGGACGACGGGCAGCAGCGCGACGAAGTCTTCACGTACGGCTCGTTCCTCGGCAGCCGGATGCACGCCAAGGGCGTCACCTGCTCCGACTGCCACGACCCGCACAGCGGCAGGACGCGCGCGCCGGGCAACGCGGTCTGCGCGCAATGCCACCTGCCGGCGAAGTACGAGGCGGCGACGCATCACCATCACCAGCCGGGCTCGGCAGGCGCCGAATGCGCCGCCTGCCACATGCCGACGACGACCTACATGGTGGTCGACCCGCGGCACGACCACGGCTTCCGCATCCCGCGGCCGGACCGCACGGCGAGCCTTGGCACGCCGAACGCCTGCAACCAGTGCCACGGGGACAGGAAGGCGGACTGGACCGCCGCCGCGGTGAAGCGCTGGTATGCGCAGCCGAAGCCGGGCTACCAGACCTTCGCCGAAGCCTTCGCGGCAGCCGAGCGAGGGGCACCCGGAGTGCAGCGCGAACTCGTCACAGTGGCCGAGGACCGCGGGTTGTCGGGCTACGTGCGGGCCGGTGCGATCCGCCGGCTCGGGCGCTACCTGGGCCCGGCGACGCTGCCGGCGGTGCGCAGCGGGCTCGCCGACCCGGACGCGCAGGTACGTGCCGCCGCCGTGGCGGCGCTGGCCGAGGCCGATGCGGGATTGCGTGCGCAGCTGCTGCCGCCGCTGCTCGGCGATCCG
>JBHJND010000566.1:0-6288 GCA_048497655.1 Caballeronia novacaledonica | reverse complement strand
CGACGGCGAGTGACGAGGGCTGCGCTTCCGGACGGCCCGTGTCCGCCACGAAACGGTGAAGGCGGATGACGGCCGGACCGTCTCGCGCACGCCCGTCGTTCATTTCGTGTCGCAACATTATCGCCTGCCCGGCCATGCATTCGGCGAGCGTGCACTGCCTGCGTCGAGCCGGGTCCGCGGCCGGCGCAAGGGCAGCACCTGACTGGGCGCGCTGCGCGTCAACGCCTGCCGCGTCGACCCGGCAATGAGTGTCGCCGTCGACCGACCGCTGCACGCACGATCGGCCATCCGCGTGGAGCGACGAAATCCCATCGGCGCAGGTGGGGGCGCACCCGTCTGTTGAGGGGGGCCGGCGAATCGCAGCCTCCCGCATGCTCCGCCCGGTCCCGCAGGAGGCAGCGTCCAACCAGACGTCCGTGCCGATGCGGCCACCACCTGCCCCATCGTGCCGCCGCTTCTGCCGCCGCGCCTCATGCGCGAGCGTCGAGCAACCGGGGCCAAATCAAAGAGGACGACCGTGAGACGACTTGATTTCTCCAGTGCCGCACTTGTGCGTCCCGTTCCCGCAAGCGAACGGGCCGGCGGGGGGCAGTCCGCTGCCGATGTGCACGCCGATGCCGTATCGGGCAGGACGTGGTCAGGCGCGGCAGTGGCCTTGCTCGCCGTCCTGCTTGCCGGCGTCGTGCTGCTGGGGTGCACTGATGCGCCGACAGGCCGGTCACAGGCGCAGATCGAGGCGCGGCCTGCTGCTGACGCCAAGGTGCGCATGTCACAGGCACCGGCGCACATCTTTGCTTCCGAAGGCGACAACGACCACCGCGAGCCGCTCAAGTACATGGGCCAGCCGGCTGTGCAGTGACAACTCGGCCAGGAAGGATCGCGGTGCAGATTCTGCAGCGGCAACACGGCCGCGCATGAGGCCTGCCGCTACCGGTGAACCTCGACCGGCCGCATTCAGGAGCGCAAGCCTCACAGGCGTCGGTGTTCACGATGCGCACGGGGGCCAGCGCATCGGAGGCGCAACCATCGAGCCGCCCCTTTTGACGGCTCCGGCCCCAACAGCAACATAGCCTCAAGGAAACAAGCATGATCAGCAGCAGCGGATTGTTTGGCCGGGTTCAGATGAAGCACCTGTCGATGACCAACCTCATCCAGTGGGGGGATCACTTTTCGGTCGGGATTCCCGAGATCGATGCCCAGCACAAGGCGATATTCGATCTCGGCACCAGGATCTACGAGAAGTGGCGCGCCGGCGTCGGCGTCGTCGCCCTGCGCCCGTTCGTGGACAAGCTCGCGAGTCTCCTGCCGGCCCACTTCTCCTATGAAGAGCGGCGGCTCGCCGAGGCCGGCTACGTCGACCTCGACCAGCATGCGGCGGAGCACCGCAGCATGCTCAAGGACTTCGCAGTCATCCGGGAGCGTTTCCACGCCCTCGACGACGGCCGGGAAGTCCGCGGCGGCTCCCTGCTGGCGCCGGGCTGGCCGATCATGCAATTCTTTCTCGAATTCACGGTTGGGCACGTGATGAACGGCGACATGAGCTACTCGCAAGCTCTCGCGGGCAGCCATGGCAAGGCGCAGGCGGCAGCCTGACGCCGCGGCGATTCGGCAACCCGCTCACGACGAGCTGCCGCCTGATTGCCCGGGCGGTTGCGGCTATGCCATGGCAGCCGCGCCTGATGCCCGGCGACGATTGATGCGCTTTACTGCCGCTCGGCCGCCGCCTTCGCCTTGTCCTCCAGCGCCATCCAGCGCGCCAGCTTCTCCTCGAGCAGCCGCTCGACTTCGGCGGCACGCCCGACGTCGGCCTTCATCTGCTGCGCGCCGGCGGTGTGATAGTCGGCGGCGCTCATCCGCGCCAGCAGCGCCGCCTGCTCGTTCTCCAGCGCCTCCAGTTCGGCCGGCAGCGCCGCCAGTTCGCGCTGCTCGTTGTAGGAGAGCTTGACCCGTTCGCTTCGCCGCGGTGCCGGCGGCGCCGGCGCTGCCGCGGCGGGCGCCGTCGGTGCGGGCGCGGCCGGCGCCGGCCGCTGCGCCAGCCAGTCGGTATAGCCGCCGGCGTACTCGCGCCACAGCCCGTCGCCCTCGGCGACCAACGACTGGGTGGCGATCGCGTCCAGAAATGCGCGGTCGTGGCTGACCAGCAGCAGCGTGCCCGCGTAGTCGGCGAGCAGCGACTCGAGCAGCTCCAGCGACTCGATGTCGAGGTCGTTGGTCGGCTCGTCGAGCACCAGCAGGTTGGCCGGCAGCGCGAACAGCCGCGCCAGCAGCAGCCGGTTGCGCTCGCCGCCGGAGAGCGTCTTCACCGGCGCCTCGGCGCGGCGCGGCGGGAACAGGTACTCGCCGAGGTAGCCGATCACGTGCTTGCGGCTGCCGCCGACCTCGATCCAGTCGCCGCCGGGGCAGACGGTCTCGGCGACGGTCTTCTCCTCGTCGAGCTGCGCGCGCAGCTGGTCGAAGTAGGCGACCGAGAGGTTGGTGCCGAGCTTGACCGTGCCGGCGTCGGGCGCCAGCTCGCCGAGGATGAGCTTCAGCAGCGTGCTCTTGCCGGCGCCGTTGGGGCCGATCAGGGCCAGCCGGTCGCCGCGCCGGATGGCGAGGTCGAGGTCGCGCACGATCGGCCGGCCGCCGAAGGACTTCGACACGCCGCGCAGCTCGGCCACCCGCCTGCCGCTGCGGCTGCCGGCGTCGACCGCCAGTTTCGCGGTGCCGAGGCGCTCGCGCCGCGCCGATCGCTCGTTGCGCAGGGCCTCCAGCCTGCGCACGCGGCCGGCATTGCGCGTGCGGCGCGCCTCGATGCCCTTGCGGATCCAGACCTCTTCCTGCGACCAGAACTTGTCGAAGCGGCGCCGCGAGGTCGCCTCGGCGTCCAGTTCCGTCTGCTTGCGTGCCTCGAACTGGGTGAAGTTGCCGGGATAGCTGTGCAACGTGCCGCGGTCGAGCTCGACGATGCGCGTGGCCACCCGGTCGAGGAAACGCCGGTCGTGGGTGATGACGATCGCCGCGCGGCTGCCGCGCGCCTCGGCGACGATCATCGCCTCGAGCTGCTCGATGGCATCGATGTCGAGGTGGTTGGTCGGCTCGTCGAGCAGCCACAGGTCCGGTTCGAGCGCGAAGGCGAGCGCCAGCGCGGCGCGCTTGCGCTCGCCGCCGGAGCAGGAAGCCGGCGCCCGCGTGCCGTCGACGCCGAAGCGGTGCAGGAACTCCGCCAGCCTGGCCTCGACGCGCCAGCGCTCCCGCTCGTCCGGCATCGACGGGATGTGCCCGCGCAGCAGCAGGCTGTCGTGCAGGTGAGCCGCCGCCGGCAGCGCGGGCTCCTGCTCGACGCGCACCACGCGCAGCCCGTCGCGCCGCTTGATCTCGCCTCCGTCCAGCCCGATCGCCCCGGCGATCACGCCGAGCAGCGACGACTTGCCGGTGCCGTTGCGGCCGATCAGGCCGATGCGCTCGCCCTCCGCGACGGCGAGGCCGGCGCCGTCGAGCAGCGGCAGGTCGCCGAAGGCGAGTTCGGCATCGAGCAGGGAGAGAAGGGTCACGCGGCGGGCAAGCGGGCGATCGATTGGCGGCTCCCGAAGATACGCGACTGCCGATAGCGGTCGCCCTTGCGCCAGCGCAGAGGTGGGGCGAGCCCGCGTTGCGGCGGCTGCCGTGGCGGACGATCATCGCCGCTCCATCCGCAGATCCATGGCCCAGCCCCTGCGCAAGCCGACCGAGCCGGAGTCGACCGCCGCCGACCACGCACGTCTGCTGCTCGACCTGCTGGGCGCGCTGGTGGCGGAAACCCGGCGTGCGGCTCCGCCGCCGGTCAGCCTCGACACGCGCCTGGTCGAGGACCTCGGCATCGACAGCCTGGCGCGGGTCGAACTGAACCTGCGCTGCGAGCAGGCCTTCGGGCGGCGGCTCGACGACGCGCGGCTCGCCGAGGTCGCCACGCCGCGCGAGATCCTCGCCGCGCTGCGCATCGCGCCGGGCGCGACTGCGCCGCGGCCGGTTGCCGAGGTCTCGGCGCCGGCGGTCTTCGCCGGCAGCCCGGAGGATGCGCAGACGCTGGCGCAGGTGGTCGACTGGCACGTGGCCCGCCACCCGCAGCGGGTGCACGTCTCGCTGCTGGCCGACGACGAGCGCGTCGAGACCCTGACCTACGGCGAACTGCACGCGCGCGCGCTGCGCGGCGCCGCCGCACTGGCCAATGCCGGGCTGGCGCCAGGGCAGGCCTGCGCGCTGATGCTGCCCACCTCGCTCGACTTCTTCGTCGTCTTCTGCGCCGTGCTGTATGCCGGCGGCGTGCCGGTGCCGCTGTATCCGCCGGCGCGTCCGTCGGCGCTCGAGGATCACCTGAAGCGGCAGGCGGGCATCCTGGCCAACTGCGAGGCGCTGCTGCTGGTCACGGTGCCGCAGGCCAAGCCGCTGGCGCGGCTGCTCGAGCCGCTGGCGCCGACGCTTCGCGGCGTGCTGACGCCGGCCGAACTCGACGGCGAGCCGCTCGCCGCGCCGGCGGCGCGCGAGCCGGACCAGCTGGCGCTGCTGCAGTACACCTCGGGCAGCACCGGCAACCCGAAGGGCGTGATGCTCAGCCACGCGCAACTGCTGGCCAACCTGAGGTCGATGGGCCGCGCGGTGGGCGCCGGGCCGCGCGACGTGTTCGTCTCCTGGCTGCCGCTGTATCACGACATGGGGCTGATCGGCGCCTGGATGGGCAGCCTGTACTTCGGCGTGCACCTGGTGCTGATGTCGCCGCTGGCCTTCCTGGCGCGGCCGTCGCGCTGGCTGCGGGCGATCTCGGAGCATCGCGGCACCATCTCGGCGGCGCCTAACTTCGCCTACGAGATCTGCGCCTCGCGCATCGACGGGCGTGAACTGGCCGGGTTGGACCTGTCGTCGTGGCGCTGGGCGTTCAACGGCGCCGAGGCGGTCAGCGCCGACACGCTGGAGCGCTTCGCGGCGCGGCTGGCGCCGTTCGGCTTCGACGCGCGCGCCGTCACGCCGGTGTACGGCCTGGCCGAGTGCGGGCTCGACCTCGCCTTCCCGCCGCCGCGGCGCGGCATGCGCGTCGACCGCATCGACCGCGAGGCGCTGATGTTCACCGGGGCCGCCGTGCCGGCGGCCTGCGCCGATCCGCGCGCGATGAACGTCGTCGCCTGCGGCGTCGCGCTGCCCGGATACGCGATCCGCATCGTCGATCGCGCCGGCCGCGCGCTGCCCGAGCGGCAGCAGGGGCGCATCCAGTTCCGCGGCCCGTCGGCCACCGCCGGCTACTACCGCAACGTCGAGGCGACCGCCGAACTGCTCGACGGCGACTGGCGCAACACCGGCGACCTCGGGTATCTCGCCGACGGCGAGCTGTTCGTCACCGGCCGCGACAAGGACCTGATCATCCGCGCCGGCCACAACCTGCATCCGGCGGAACTCGAGGCGGCGGTCGGCGCGCTGCCCGGCATCCGCAAGGGCTGTGTCGCCGTCTTCGGCGCGCCCGATCCGCGCGGCGCCACCGAACGGGTCGTGGTGGTGGCCGAGACGCGCGAGTCCGAGCCGCAGCGGCGGCAGGAACTGCACAGTCGCATCCAGACGCTGGCGGCCGAGCTGATCGACGGCCCGGCCGACGACGTCGTGCTGGCGCCGCCAGGCAGCGTGCTGAAGACCTCCAGCGGTAAGCTGCGCCGCGCTGCTACCCGGGACGCGTACGTCGACGGCCGGCTCGGCGCCGGCGCGCGCGCGGTGTGGCTGCAACTGGCGCGCCTGGCCCTGCGCGGCGCCGTCGCCCGGCTGCGGCAGTGGGCGGCACGCGCGGTGCAGGTCGTCTTCGGGCTCTGGGCGTGGGCCGTCGGGCTGCTCGTTGCCCTGCTGGGCTGGCTGGCTGTGCCGGTGGTTCCCGGACTGACGCGGCGCCGCCGGCTGGCGCAGACGCTGGCCCGTGCCGGGCTGCGCCTGGCCGGCGTGCGGCTGACGCTCGAGGGCGAAGAAAACCTGCCCGCCGGGCCGCACGTGCTGGTGTGCAACCACGCCAGCTATCTCGACTCCATCGTGCTTGGCGTGCTGCTGCCGCCGCGCTACGCGTTCGTCGCCAAGCGTGAGTTAAGTGAGCACTGGCTCACCGGCAAGCCATTGCAGGCGCTTGGTGCCAAGTTCGTCGAGCGTGCCGACACGGCGCGCAGCATCGAGGACACGCGGGCGCTCTCCGCCAGCCTGGCGGCCGGCGAATCGCTGGTCTTCTTCCCCGAGGGCACCTTCGGCGCCGGCAAGGAACTGCTGCCGCTGCGCATGGGCGCGTTCGTGCTCGCCGCCCAGGCCGAC
>JBHJND010000565.1:0-3807 GCA_048497655.1 Caballeronia novacaledonica | reverse complement strand
ATGCTCGATGACGATGGCGTCGGGAAGCCACCCCTTGCGCTCCCACTTCTTCAGGACGAGCGCGATGCCGCGCGCATCCGACAGGATCGGCACCAGCGCCACCTTCGGGTGATCCGCCGCCAGCTCCGGCAGGTCCAGCGGCAGGCCGGCGCCGACGACGATCGCGTCGATGCCGGAGGCAGCGGCCTGGCGCACGTAGGCGGCGTACTCCGACACCGCACGCATCACGTTTACCGCCAGCAGGCCGGCGCCGGCGGCGATCTTGCGCGCGGCGCCGATCTCGCGGTCGAGCGCCTCGAGGTTGGCGGCGTTGATCGCCGCCTTCGCCTGCTCGCCGCAGCCGATGTTCGTCGTGCGTTCCATCAGGTCGCTGTGGTGGCGGCGCAGGTCGACCGAGGCCAGCGTGCCGACGGCGTTGTTGGCGGCGACCGTGCCGGCGAGCCGGTGGGCGGAGATGCCCACCCCCATGCCGCCCTGGACGATCGGCTTGAGCGCGCGGCCGGCGAGGCGCAGCGGCGGCAATCGGGCAGGGCTCATGGGCAGGCTCCCTCGGCGACTATCGGGCTCATCAGCGCCGATTCCCGCTGCGCACGGGCGGGCAGCGCGCGAGCGATCTGCTGCGCCACCGAGCGGAAGACGCGCTGCGCCTGCACCGGGTCGAAGTCGGCATGGTGGCGCTTGCGCACACCGTGCTCGGACAGGTCGAAGTACAGGGCGGGCGCCAGCCCGTGGCGGGACAGTGAACTCCTTACGCAGGCCAGTTCGCAGCCGTCGAGCGCGACGATCGGCCGGCCCGACTTCGCCGTGCACAGCATCGGCGGCACATCGCCGCCGATGCCGGCGATGCACGACATCTCGGCGATGTTGCTGCGGTCGAGCTTCAGCGCCACTGCGTTGGCCAGTTGCGCCGCGCTGGAGCAGCCGGAGCAGGAGTAGACGAGAGGCGTGATGCTCGAACGATTCATGGCCGGCTGATCGACGGTGCCGGCGGCGCGGGGCGTCGCGTGACGCCCGGCCGGTGGCGGCACTCGGGAAATGCGGCAGTTTCGTCGGCAATTCCCGGCGTCGCCTTGAGCGGCATCAAGCGCGGCACGCGGCGAGCCGGCCGGCGAAGGCAGCCGCTTCGGGGTAACGGCGCGCGGCGCGCCGCCCGGGCGCGGCGGCGGACTCGCGGCGCTCGCCTGCGGAGATCGCTTAGCAGGGATCATTTACCGGCCCGCCGGCCTTGCCGAGACTACGGCCTGGTGCGGCGAGGCTGCTGCCTCGGGCGGCCGCCGCAGCGGACAACGTGCCGGAGAACCGCCGATGATCGTCCTCGATGCCCGCCACTGGGAGCCGCCCCGGCCGTTCGAGGAAGTGATGGACGCGCTGTGCCGCCTGCAGCCGGGCGAACGCATCCGGCTGATCGTCGGCCGCGAGCCGCTGCCGCTTTACAACGTGCTGGAGCGCAACGGCTACGCGTGGTTCGCCATGGCGCGCGACGACGGCAGCTTCGAAATCGACATCTGCGAGCGGCTCGTCGTCGGCGACGATTGACCGCTCAGCGGGCGTGCCGGCGCAGCCGCTCCACGTCGCGTACGTGGATGCGCCGGCCGTGCACCTCGATCAGGCCGAGCGACGACAGGTCGTGCAGGATGCGCGACAGGTGCTCCTGCGTGAGGTTCAGCCGCGAGGCGATCACGCCCTTGGCCACCGGCAGCTCGATGTCGATGCTGCCCTGCGGCTCCGAGGCGCCTTCCTCGGCCGAGGCGACGCAGTCGCGCAGCAGGAAGCCGATCAGCCGTTCGGTGCCCGATCGCGTCGAATAGGCCTCGACGTCGGCCACCAGCTGGTGCAGGCGGCGCGACAGGCCGGCCAGCATGCGCCGGGCGAACCCCGGGTCGCGGTCGATGTTCTCGAACACCGTCTCCTTCGGCACCATCAGCACCAGGCTGTCGGCGAGCGCCTGTGCGCCGACCACGTGCGGCGTTTCGAGGAACATCACCGCTTCGCCGAAACTCTGGCCCTGCTCGATGATCTCGATCACCTTCTCGGCGCCGGCCGGCGAGACGAAGGACAGCTTCACCCTGCCGTAGCAGACGACATAGGTGCCGGCGACCGGGTCGCCGCGGCGGAACAGCACCTCGCCACGCGGCAGGCGCAGCATGCGGGCACCGGCGGCAATGCGCGAGCGCTGCTCGGCGGACAGCTCCCGGAACAGCGGCAGGTTGGCGATGAAGGCTTCGGCGCTCGGTGCGGTGGCGGACATGGCGGGTTGCCGGCGCGGTTCGACGTACCGCCGTCAGTATGCAGCAGCGGCCGGGTCGGCGCGCCGTCTCAGGGCGCCGGGTCGAAGCGCGCCCAGTGGGTCGCGTCGACCTCGGGCGGGGCGGTCGGCGGCGAGGCGGCTACCTCGCGCGCCAGCGGCTCGAACCTGCCGCTCTGGGCGTCGAGCACCAGAACCTGCCCATCCTCGATCACGTAGTACCAGCCGTGCAGGAACAGCTGTCCGGCCTCGACGCGTCGTGCCACCATCGGGTAGCTCATCAGCCGCTCGAGTTGCAGCACGATCGAGCGCTGCTCGACGCGGCGCAGGATGTCGGGCGATCCGGGACCGGGCAGGGCGGCACCGCGCGCCAGCTGGAGCCACTCGCGCAGGTGGGTCGCTTCCGCCGGCGGATCGGCGTACAGCCCGCGCACCGCCCCGCAATGGCTGTGCCCGCAGACAATGATGTTGTGCACCAGAAGCTGCAGCACCGCGAACTCGATCGCCGCTGCAGTGCCGTGAAAGCCGGCCGACATGTCCCACGGCGGCACCAGGTTGCCGACGTTGCGCGCAATGAACAGTTCCCCGGGTCCGCAATCCATCAGCACGTAGGGAACGATGCGCGAGTCCGAGCAGCCGATGAACAGCGTCTTCGGCTGCTGTCCCTCCTCGACCAGCCGGCGGTAGCTCTTCTCGTAGCGCGGGAAGAACTGCTTCTCGAAGCGCGACAGCCGGGCGAGCAGATCCTCGCGGCCCTTCGGCTCTGGCACGGCGGCTCCCCTGCGCCGCCTACCGGACCAGCGGGCTGCCGGCCTGCTCCAGCGCCACGCCGTCGACGCGCGCCTGCCCGGCCAGCAGTTGCAGGTACTGGCGCAGCGCGGTGGCGAACGCCTGCTGGCGCAGCGACTGGGCGACGGCCGGGCGCACTTCTTCGAACGACCGGGCCACGCCGGCCTGGCGGGCCAGCACCTCGACCACGTGCAGGCCGAAGCGGCTGCGCACCAGCCGCGGCAGCACGCCGACCGTCGACTGGCCGAAGATCTCGCGGGCGAATTCCGGCGCGCAGCCGGCGGCGGTCAGCCAGCCGAGAGCGCCGCCCGCACTGCCGCTCGGACAGTTGGACAGCTGGCGCGCGGCGGCTGCAAAGCGGTCGTCGTCGCCAACGGCTTCGTCGCGGCGGCGCGCACGCAGGTCGATCAGGCAGGCCTCGGCGCGCTCGCGCAAAGCGGTGAAGTTCACGCCCGGCGTGACCGCGAACAGGATGTGCCGCAACTGCACCCGCTCGCCGTCGGTGTAGCGCGCGGCGTGCGCCGCGTGGTGGCGGCGGCACGCCTGCTCGTCCGGCTCGGGAACCGCCAGCTCGCGGTCGAGCAGCGCCTCGATGGCCGCCGAGGCCGCCTCGCTGAAGGCGCCGCCGGCCGGCGGCGGGTCGTCGGCCGCCAGCAGGCCGGCGCCGATCGCGGCCTGGCGAAGCAGCTCGGTGCAGGCGCGCTGCCGCAGTTCCTCCTCGCCGAGCGCCTCGCCGGCGGCTGCCAGCTCGACGTCGTTGACGCGCGGCGTGA
>JBHJND010000564.1:0-4280 GCA_048497655.1 Caballeronia novacaledonica | reverse complement strand
TTAGCAGTCTCCCGCACGCATAAACGCGGATTTTCGCATTTGGATGACAGCCGGCGGGTGATCGAACGTCTTCGGGCGCTGCTTTTCCGCTGCGGACGACGCCTTGTGCGGGGACTACGCAACACTTCGCCCAACTGCCGCAACGGGCGCGCCCGATACGATCGGCGGGGAGATCGGGAAGAGCGCCGCTATGACCCCGAGGCCGGACGGTCAGACAGGCAAGCGCCGGCGCGCCGCGGGAACCCGGATCGGCAAGGCCACCCGTGCGGCAGAGCTCTGTCTGAGCGAGAAGCTGTGCGCCAGGGTCAAAACAAAAAATGGTTACATATTAGGAATTTAGAATACTGTGCTCACAATTCGCTTGAAGTTCGGGCTGGTCCGGGCAGTGGCCGCTGCGCTGTTCAGCCGTCGGCCTTCGTCGCGTAAGCCCAGCCGATGGCGGCCAGCGCCCTGGCGTTGTCGCCGGCTGCCAGGGCGTTGTCGGCGCTTGCCATCCCTTCAAGGGCGCGCTTGTAGACCCCCTGCAGGATCGCCGCGATGCGGAACAAGTTGTAGGCGAGATAGAAGTTCCAATGCTCGATCTCCGCGCGGCCGGTGCGCTCGCAGTAGCGGCGGATGAACTCGGCCTCCGAAGGAATGCCCAGTGCCGCGAGGTCGAGTCCGGCTATGCCGCGGAAAGCACCCGGCGGTATGTGCCAGCTCATGCACAGGTACGAGAAGTCGGCCAGCGGATGGCCGAGGGTCGACAACTCCCGGTCGATCACCGCCAGCACCCGGGGTTCGGCGGGGTGGAAGATCAGGTTGTCGAGCCGGAAGTCGCCGTGCACGACGGTCGTTTCGTCGCCGGGCGGCACGTGCGCCGGCAGCCAGTCGATCAGGCGGTCCATCGCCTCGATCGCCTCGGTCTCGGAGGCCCGGTACTGCTTGCTCCAGCGGCCGATCTGGCGGGCGAAGTAGTTGCCGGCCTTGCCGTAGTCGGCCAGGCCGGAACGCTCGATGTCGACCGAGTGCAGCTTGGCGATCACGCGGTTCATCTCGTCGTAGATCGCGCCGCGTTCGGCCGGCGCCAGCCCGGGCAGCGACTGCTCCCAGAAGATCCTCCCGTCGACGTGCTCCATCAGGAAGAAGGCGCGACCGATCACCGATTCGTCCTCGCACAGCGGCAGCATCTCCGGCACCGGCACGCCCTGCGGGGCGAGCGCGCGCATGAGGCGGAACTCGCGCTCGATCGCGTGCGCCGACGGCAGCAGCCTGGCCGCCGGGCCTGGCTTGCTGCGCATGACATAGCGCCGCGCCGGCGTGATCAGCAGGTAGGTCGGGTTGGACTGGCCGCCCTGGAACTGCTTGACCTCCAGCGGCCCGGCAAAGCCGGGAAGATGGCCCGCCAGGTATCCGGCGAGGCGGTCGGCATCGAAGCGATGCCGTTCGGTTGCTTCCTGCAACTGGCTCATCGGTGCTCCGGACTGAATCAGGGCTCGCTGCGCTCGCGCAGCTTCAGGTACTTCTGCAGCAGCTCTTCCATGGTCGACAGGCGAGTCTCGGTGCGCAGCGTGTTCAGCGGGCAGAAATTGACCACCCGCACGACGCTGGTGGCGGGGCTCGCCCCGACGTCGATCACGTTGAGGCACCCCGCGTCCTGCGCCAGCCCGCCGAGGAACTCGTGGCGGCCGGTGAGGAACCACGACAGCACGGCGCGGTTCACGCCGCCGTGCGCCACCAGCAGCGCGGTGTCCCAGCGGTCGTCGGCGAGCAGCCGCTGCAGTTCCGGCAGCACCCGGTCGGTCAGTTCGCCGATCGTCTCGCCGCCGAGGAAGCGTTGCTCGCGCGGCACCGGACCCTCGAAGGCGGCGATGAAGGCGTCGCGCAGCTCGTCGTCGCGGATCGCCGACAGTCGCCCGCCGCGGATCTCCTGCAGGTCCGGCCAGTGCTCCAGCGGCGGCGACAGCCCCGCCGCCTCCAGCACGTGCTGCGCCGTCTGGCGGGTGCGGACGAGCCCGCTGGTCAGCGCGCGGTCGATCGCCACGCCGCTGGCGGCGAGCGCCTCGCCGATCGCCCGCGCCTGCGCCACCCCCTGCGCGGTCAGCGGCACCTCGTCGGGCGGGTGGGGACGACCCTGCTCGTCGAAGTACTCGACGGCGCCATGCCGCATCAGCAGCAGGCGGCGGCGCGCGATCACGGCTGCGCCTGGGCGGCGGAGCGCGCCGCCAGCAGCGCGTCGATCGCCCCCTGGCCGAGCCCCAGCTCGGCGAGCAGTTCCCGGGTGTGCTCGCCGGCGCGCGGCGCCGGTCCTTCGGCGATGCCCGGCTCGCCGATCGTCGCCAGCGGGCCGACCGCGGTCACGGCGCCGCGCCGGTGCACCAGCGCTCTCGCGTGATGATGCGGATGGGCAAGCGCCTCGGCCGGCGTCAGCACCGGGGTGACGCAGGCGTCGACCTCGGCGAACACGGCTTCCCACTCGGCGCGGGTCTTCTCGCCGATGCGCGAAGCGACCCGGCGCGCGACTGCCTCGGAGGCTTCGCTGCCCGGCGCAAGGCCCAGGGCCCAGTGCCTGTCGCGAAGCTCGGCAAGCCCGGCGGCGTCGCAGAAGGCATGCCAGAACTTCAGTTCGAGCGCTCCGACGGCGAGGTGCCGGCCATCCGCGGTCTGGTAGATCCGGTAGCAGGGGGCGCCGCCGGTGAGCAGGGTTCGGCCCGCCACCGGCACCCGCCCGGCGTCGAGCTCGGCGTGCGGGAAGATGTGGTGCACCAGCAGGCCGTCTGTCATCGCAGCGTCGACACGGCAGCCGATGCCCGTGCGCTGCGCGCCGAGCAGGGCGGCGAGCAGCGCCGCGAGCGTCGTCAGCGTTCCGCCGAGCAGGTCGCCGATCTGCAGGTTGGGCATCGCCGGCCGGCCGTTGGCGCGGATCTGGTCGAGCACGCCGGTCATCGCGCAGTAGTTCAGGTCGTGGCCTGCCTTCAGGGCGAGCGGGCCGGTCTGCCCGTAGCCGGTCAGCGAGCAGAACACCAGCTTCGCGTTGCGCGAGTGCAGCGCCTCCCAGCCGACGCCCAGCCGGTCCATCACGCCGGGGCGGAATCCCTCGACCAGTGCCTCGGCAGTGTCCGCCAGGCGCAGCAGCAGGTCGCGGCCGGCTGGCTGCTTCAGGTCGAGGCAGATCGACCGCTTGCCGCGGTTGACGTTCTCGAAAGCAGCGTTGACCCGCGCGCCGGCGGCATTGAGTGACAGCGGCGGAAAGCCGCGCATGTAGTCGCCTTCGCCGGTGTCCTCGACCTTGATCACGTCGGCGCCCAAGTCGGCCAGGTGCATGCTGAGCGCCGGGCCGGGAAGCAGCCTCGTCAGGTCGAGGATGCGGAAACCTTCGAGGGGCTTGCTCACGAGATGGCCTCCAGTTCGCCGTGCAGGTCGAGCCAGCGCGATTCCAGTTGCTCGAGCCGGGTTGCCAGTGTGCCGCGCTCGCGCAGGGCCTCGGCGACCTCCTCGCCCGCCTCCTGGTAGAAGTCCGGCGCGGCGAGCCGGGCATCGAGTTCGCGCAACTCGGTCGTCAGCCTGGCGATCTCGCCTTCCAGCCGGTCGATCTTCTGCTGCACCGGCCGCCGCGCATTGGCAAGCCGCTGGCGCTCGCGCGCGGCTTCACGGCGCTCCTCGCGCCGGTTGGCGGCCTCGGCGGCAGGCCGCGGTTCGGCCTCGCGAGCCACCTTGCGGCTGGCGAGTACCAGTGCGGCGTATTCGTCGAGGTCGCCGTCGAACGACGCGACCCGACCGTCGTGCACCAGCCACAGCTGATCGGTGGCGGCGCGCAGCAGGTGGCGGTCGTGCGAGACGAGCACCAGCGCGCCGCCGAACGACGACAGCGCCATGGTCAGCGCCTCGCGCGTCTCCATGTCGAGATGGTTGGTCGGTTCGTCGAGCAGCAGCAGGTTCGGCCGGTTCCAGGCGAGCAGGGCAAGCGCGCAGCGCGCCTTCTCGCCGCCGGACATCGGTCCGACCGGGCTGGAGGCCATCTCGGCGCCGAAGCGGAACTGGCCGAGGAAGTTGCGCAGCTCCTGCTCGCGCGCCTGCGGGTCGGCTTCCAGGGCGATCCGGCGCAGGTGCTGCAGCGGCGACTCGTCCGGGCGCAACTGGTCAAGCTGGTGCTGGGCGAAGTAGCCGATCGCCAGCCCGTTGCCGCGGCGCAGCTCGCCCGCGGCCGGCGCCAGCTCGCCGGCAATGCTCTTGACCAGCGTCGACTTGCCGGCGCCGTTTACGCCGAGGATGCCGATGCGGTCGCCCGAGCGGATCAGGAA
>JBHJND010000563.1:0-2482 GCA_048497655.1 Caballeronia novacaledonica | reverse complement strand
GCTCCCTGCTGGCCCGGCTGCGGCTGGCGGCGCACGCGCTGCGGGTGTCGCTGGCCGAGGCGCGCGATGCGCTCGCCGGCCGCAGCTACGCCGAGCAGTACGTGCAGACGCTGGCGCACGAGATAAAGAGCCCGCTGGCGGCCATCCGCGGCGCCGCCGAACTATTGCGCGAGCCGATGTCGGAGCCGGCGCGCGCGCGCTTCGCCGGCAACATCGTCGAGCAGGTTGCCCGCGCCCAGGATCTGGTCGAGCGGATGCTCGAGCTGGCCAACCTCGAGCGGCGCGGCACGCTGGAACGGATCGAACTGGTGTCGCTGGCGCAGGTGGTGCGCCTGGTGGTGGCCGAGGCCACCCCGATCGCCGAGCGCAAGCACATGCGTTTCGAGGTCGACGTGCCGGAACCGCTGCTGGCCGGCGGCGACGCCTTCCTGCTGCAGCGGGCGATCTCCAACCTGGTGCGCAACGCGATCGACTTCGCGCCGCTGCACTCGACGATCGAGATCGCCGCGCGCGAAACGGGACGGCAGATCGAGCTCACCGTGCACGACTACGGCCCGGGGCTGCCGCCGTTTGCGCAACGGCGGGTGTTCGAGAAGTTCTTCTCGACCGCGCGGCCGGACAGCGGCAAGAAGGGCACCGGGCTGGGCCTGGCCTTCGTCAAGGAGGTCGCCGCGCTGCACGGCGGCACGGCGCGGCTGGCCAACCATCCCGACGGCGGCGCCGTGGCCACGCTGCTGCTGCCGCGCGCCACGGCCGCCTAGCACTGCCGCTTTCCCGCACCGCCGCCGGCGGTTCATCGTCCCTTCACATCGCCTTCCGCCGCGCTTCGCACGCGGTTCAAGGCGCGTGCGCACAGTTCGCTGCGTGCGCGGCCGTGGTGGCTGCGCGGACCGGGGAACGAAAGCGATGTCGATATCCGCTGTACTGCTCGACGGCGCCCGTCGCGCCGCGACCTACGTCACCATGCTGTTCAGCCTGAACTCGCCGCAGCCGGCGCTCGCGCAGCCCGCGCTCACGCAGCAGGCGGCGACACAGATCGCCGCCGCGCCGGCCGCCGACGGCTCGGTGGCCTCTTCCGGCCTGACGCTGGTCGCGCATCACCTCGACGTGCGCATCGCCGGCGACCGCGCCTCGGTGCAGACGCTGATGCTGTTGCGCAACGACCGGCCGACCGAGGTCTCGGTGCAGTACATGCTGCCGCAGCCGGCGCGCACGGTGCGTGGCGATGGCGCCGTGCTGGCCGGGTCGGCCGGCACGGCGGCGTTGCGCGACGACGCCGACCTCTCGCCGCAGGCGGCGGAGCAGGCCGAGGCCGCGCCGGGCCGGCTGGTGCATCGCTACGACGTGATCGTCTTCGCACCCGGCGAGCAGATCGGCGTCGAAATCCAGCGCGAGGTGCCGGTCGAGGTCGCCGGCGGCGTTCACCGGCTGCGGCTGCCGCTGCCCGGCGACAGCGAGGCCCCGTGGGTGCCGCGCTTCACCGCCGACGTGCTGGTCGAGGCCGATCGTCCGGTCAGCCGCCTGTCGTCGTCGAGCCACCGCGCGCTGGTCGACGGGCTGGGCGAGAACACCGCGCTGCTGTCGGTGCCCGACGGCTTCGTCTACCGGCAGTCGCAGCTGGCGGTCGAGTTCGAACTCGCCGGGGCGCCAGCCGGCCGGCCGGTGGCGGCGCTCGACCGCGCGCCGGCCGACGGCAACCGGTGAGGCGGCGACGATGAACGCTCTTCGCCGGTTCCTCGCCGCGCTCGCCGCGGCCGCCCTGTTGCCGACGGCAGGCGCCGAGCCGCCGCCGGCCACTCGCAGCCTGGCGCCGTACTTCGTCGTCGAGGGCGGCGCGCCGGGCGTCGAGACGCTGCCGCTGAAGCGCACCGAGGTCGAAGCGACCATCGCCGGCGTGATCGCCGACGTGCGCGTGACGCAGGTCTACCGCAACGAGGGCACGACGCCGATCGACGCCCGCTATGTCTTCCCGGCATCGACCCGCGCGGCGGTCTACGCGCTGCGGCTGCGCGTCGGCGACCGCGCGGTCGACGCGCGGATCCGCGAGAAGCAGCAGGCGCGGCGCGAGTTCGACCAGGCGAAGCGCGAGGGCAGGAGCGCCTCGCTGCTCGAACAGAAGCGGCCGAACGTGATGCAGATGGCGATCGCCAACGTGCTGCCCGGCGACGAGATCGCGGTCGACCTGCGCTACACGGAGACGATCGTGCCGACCGACGGCACCTACCGCTTCGTCTTCCCGACCGTCGTCGGGCCGCGCTACAACGGCGGAGTCTCGGCCGACGGCGAGGCCGCCGAGAGCCACAAGGCCGAGGGCTGGATCGCGCAGCCGACCCTGCCGCAGGGAAGACGCAGCAACGCGACTTTCGCGCTGAGCGCGACGATCCGCTCGCCGCTGCCGATCGCCACCATCGGCTCGCCGACCCACGCGCTGCAGGCGAGCGGCGAGGGCAGCCGCGAAGTGCGCATCGGTCTGCCGGCCGAC
>JBHJND010000562.1:0-3859 GCA_048497655.1 Caballeronia novacaledonica | reverse complement strand
GTCCCAGTCGGGCAGGCGCAGCGCGTCGGCGGCGATCTCCAGCAGGTGCTCGGTGTCGGCGCCGGCGGTGGCGATGATCGCCTCGTACTTCGCCTGCTCGGCAGCCAGCTTGTCGAAGTCGGCGTCGGGCTCGGCGTAGGCGGCGTAGATCTCCTCCAGCTTCTTCTTCGCCTCGATCACCTCGCCCAGCCCCGCCTCGACCTCCTCGCGCACGGTCTTGGCCGGGTCGAGCTCCGGCTCCTGCGGCAGGAAGCCGATCTTGAGGTTGGGCATCGGCACCGCCTCGCCGTCGAAGTTCGGGTCGACGCCGGCCATGATCCGCAGCAGGCTCGACTTGCCCGAGCCGTTCAGGCCGAGCACGCCGATCTTGGCGCCGGGAAAGAAGCTCAGCGAGATGTCCTTCAGGATGGTGCGCTTCGGCGGCACGGTCTTCGACACGCGCCGCATGGTGTAGACGTACTGCATCGGCTGCCTCTGGAAACGAAGGCGCGAAGCTTACCGAAACATCCCTCTAGGCCGAGGCGCTCCGGCACCGGCCTTTCCCGCTGCGGCTCGCTATCCTTGGCCGGCATCCCTGCGCATCGGCATCCGCTGCGCGCTCCTCAAGAGAGGCTCGTCCATGACCCCGCTTCGCTCCTCCTTCCTCGCCGCCGCCCTGCTCGTTGCCCTGCCTGCCGCGGCGCAGGTCACCGTCACCGATCCGTGGATCCGCGGCACCGTGCAGGGCCAGAGGGCCACCGGCGCCTTCATGAAACTGCAGTCGGCGAAGGACGCGCGGCTCGTCGAGGCCGCCTCGCCGGTGGCCGGCGTGGTCGAGATCCACGAGATGGCGCTGGAGAACAACATCATGCGCATGCGCGCGGTGAAGGCGCTCGACCTTCCCGCCGGCCGCGCGGTGGAACTGAAGCCCGGCGGCTACCACGTGATGCTGATGGACCTGAAGCAGCAGATGAAGGAAGGCGAGACGGTGCCGGTGACGCTGGTCATCGAGAGCGGCGGCAAGCGCGAGACCATCGAGGTCAGGGCGCCGGTGCGCGCGCCGACCGCGCGCGCCGACATGATGAAGAAGCACTGACGGCCGCCGGAGCTTCCCCGGCGCCGCGGCCGTGCCGGACCTGCGCTAGGCGGAGGCCCGCTTGCGCGGCCGGCCGGCGCCTTCGCCTTGCAAATGCGCCTGCCCGAATATCCGCTCGAGCAGGCGCAGCTCCGAGCGGTGCAGGCCGGCGAGCCGGCGCGCGATCTCGAGCCCCTTGGGCCGCAGGTGGATCTCGACCTGCCGGCGGTCCGTCGAACCCTGCCGGCGCTCCACCAGGTCGAGCTTCTCGCACCGATCGACGAGCGCCACCACCCCGTGGTGCTTCGCCTGCAGCTTCTCCGCGATCTCGCCGATCGTCGACCAGTCGCGGCCCTCGGAGCCGATGACCTGGATGAGGAACTGGTACTGCAGCGGCGTCAGGCCGTTGGCCCGGCACAGGTCCTCGCTGAACCTGAGGAACTTCCTGAGCTGGTAGCGCAGGCGCGCGATCTGCTCGAAGTCCGCCTTCGTGATACGGCCCGGCGCCGGCCCGGGCTCCCGCTTCGTGGCCCTTGACATATATCACCCCATGATGTAAACAGCGATAAACATCACGCCATGATGTTTTGCTCGGCGGGCTTTCCCGGCGGCAACCCAGCGCAGGAGGATCGAATGAACCTCGCCTCGATTCGGCACACGACCAACCCGGCCGCCGGCGGCTGGAGCAAACCCGGAAAGGATCGACCGACGACGCCCGCCGGGGTCCTCGCCGCGCTCGTCCTGCCGCTGTCCCTGCTGCCGCCGGCGGTGCTGGCGTACGCGGCGGCCGGCCACCCGCTGCTGCAGGCTGCGGCGGCCGCGCCGTGGGAGCGGATCGCCGTCGCCTTCTTCGTCGCCGAGATGGTCGCCTTCGCAGGCATGGGGTGGCTGATCAGGAGTCTCGGCGCAAGATACAAGATCGCCGTGGGTTGGCGCACCGCCTACCTCCTCGCGGCGGTCTGCCCCGTGCCCATGTGGCTGTCGTCGCTCGGCCTGCTGGTGGACAACATCGGCGTCTCGCTGGCGATCGGCCTTGCGGGCATGTGGCTGTCGGAAGCCCTCGCCTTCAGGCAGAGCCACGCCCTGGGCCGCGGCAGCGGCCGCAGCGAAGCCGAGGCGACCGGCTTCGCCTCGTCGGTCGTCGGCGCCGGGCTCGTTGCCTGGGCGCTGCTGCTGATGCTGGTCGCCGTTCTTGCCTGAGCGGCGGCCACCGGCGGGCCGGCCCGCTACCCGCGCGCCGCGCCTGCCTGACCGTCGCCGACGGCATCGAAACCGTCGACCGCGTGATCGATGAAGGCGCGGACCTTGGGCGTCAGGTAGCGCGTTCCGGGAAACACAGCGTGCACGGGCACCGTCGGAGGGCTCCAGGCGGACAGCACGCGCAGCAGCGCGCCCGCTCCGAGGGCGTCCCGGGCGACCGCCAGCGGCAGCAGCGCGATGCCCAGCCCGCGCACTGCGGCGTCGTGCACGGCGAAGCTGTTGTTGATGCGCAGCCTGCCGGCGGCGTCCACGCGGTGCTCCGCGCTTCCCTTCGTCAGGCGCCAGCCCTGGCGGTGGCTGCCGCCGCTGAAGCGCAGCAGGTCGTGGCCGGCGAGCGCCTCCGGCGAGCGCGGCGTACCGCGGCGGGCCAGGTAGGCGGGTGAGGCGAACAGGCCGTAGCGAAGCTCGCCGAGCTTGCGTGCCGCCAGGCTCGAGTCGGCGAGGCTGCCGACGCGGATCGCCAGGTCGAAGCCCTCGTGCACGATGTCGACGATGCGTCCGGTGAAGTCGCACTCGACGGTCACCTGCGGGTAGCGCTCGAGGTACTCGGCGATCCAGCGGCTGACGGCGATCATGCCGAACTCGACGCCGCAGGTCAGTCGCAGGGTCCCCCTCGGCTCGGAGTTCATCCGGTGGGCGACCCGCTCGGCGTCCTCCACCGCGCCGAGGATGCCGACGGCACGCTCGAAGATCTCGCGCCCGATCTCGGTCAGCGACAGCGACCGGGTGGTGCGCTCGAGCAGGCGGGCGCCGAGCTTGCGTTCCAGGTTGCTGACGACGCGCGACAGGTGGGCCTTCTGCGTGCCCAGGCCTTCCGCGGCCCGCGTGAAACTGCCGGTCTGCACCACCTTCACGAAGGCCTCGAGCTCGCTGAATTCCATAGTTGTCTCGTTCGGCAACAGTGAGTTGGATTCTGGCCCATTTATCAAGCGTTGCCTGTCGGCAATACTGCCCCTGCCCAATGCCAAGCGGAGCAGACCTTGAGCCTGAGAGACCCCAACGTTTCCCGCCGCGGCGCGCCCCGGCGCGTCGCCATCGTCATCGCCAACCCGACGGTGTCGACCACTACCGGCTGGCCCGTCGGCTTCTGGTGGAGCGAACTGACCCACCCCTACCTGGCGTTCGAGGAAGCCGGCTACGAGGTCGAGATCTTCAGCCCGGACGGCGGCAGGTGCGAAGCCGACGCGATGAGCGACCCGAACGACGCCAGCGGCTACAGCAGGACGGACCTGATCAGCCGGGGCTTCATCCACACGCCCGAGTTGATGGCGCTGGTGCAGGACACCCGCAAGGTCGCCACCATCGACGTCGCCCGCTTCGACGCCATCGTCGTTGCCGGCGGCCAGTCGCCGATGTTCACCTTCGAGCGGGCGACCGACCTGCACGGCAAGTTCGCGGCCTTCTTCGAGGCCGGCAAGATCGCGGCGGCGCTGTGCCACGGCAGCGCGATTCTCGCCTACGCCAGGGACAGCCGCGGCGAGTACATCGCCAAGGGCCGCACCGTGATCGGCTTCGCCAACGTCGAGGAGGACTTCGCGGACAACG
>JBHJND010000561.1:0-4686 GCA_048497655.1 Caballeronia novacaledonica | reverse complement strand
GGGCCGCGGCCCGGGCCAGGGACCGGGTTACGGACCGGGGCCGGGCGGCGGCCGCGGGCCGGGAGCCGGACCCGGCTGAGTCCGCGCAGCACGCCAGCAAGAGGAAATCGGCGCCGGCAGGTGACCGGCGCCGCATCCTTGCCCTGAACCCGCACTACGCCGCGGGGCAAGCCCGCCGGGCAGGTGGGCGATCAGGCGCCGAGGTACCTCTTGGCCGTATCCCGCTGCGCCAGGCTGCGGGCAACCAGGTAGCTTGCGCCGATCGTCGCGACGACGATCGCGCCGAACATCAGTTCCTTGCCGTCACTCCATGCGTCGACCGCCGGCAGCGCGAGCCTGGCGACGCCGAAGGCGGCCACCAGCAGCGCCACGCTCGACACGGCGAGGCTCATCACCCGCGAGGCGATCACCGCGATCTGGTCGGCGCGGGCGATCAGGCGCGAGATCCACAGCCCGTTGATGCCGTCGGTCACCAGCATGCCGAGCACGAACAACAGGCCGAGGACGACCGCGTGCTGCATGCCGCCGAACTGCGTCGCCGTCAGAGCGAACAGCGCGCTCTGCGAGACGGTGTCGAAACTGAACGCGAAGAGCGCGCCGACCAGGGCCACCGACCACGGCCTGCCGGCCCGGTTCAGGCGGCCGAGGAAGCGGCCCTTGATGCCGACCGGCGTCACGACTTCGTGCGGCGCCGCGCCTAGCACCGCGCGCAGGTTGACGATGCCGACCAGCGTCAGGAAGCCGATCGAGATCCACGCCCCCGACAGTTCCAGCCAGCCGGGCGCGTCCCAGCGCTCGCTGGCCAGCCCGACTGCGACGGCGATCGCCACCACGATCGCGCCGTGGCCGAGCGAGAACAGCGCGCCGCAGTAGCGGGCAAACGGGCGTCCCTGCCGCGCGTTGTAGCGCGTCAGGCCGTCGATTGCCGCCAGGTGGTCGGCGTCGAAGCCATGCTTCAGGCCGAGCAGGAAGACCAGCGCGGCGAGCGCGCTCCACTCGGTGGGCAGGTCGTGCATGGCATTCCTCCGGCTCGAACCGGTAGGAACAATGCCGTAATCGTCATACGCGAGGCTTGCACTCGATCAAGGCGCGGCCCCGGCGACCCGGCTCAGCCACGCGGCTTCAGGTGCAGGTGCGGCTCGCCATGCCCATGCCCGTGCTCGTGGCTGTGCGCGTGCCGGTGGGCGAGGTCGGCGGTGACGACGTTGAGCTGGCCGTGCCGCACGCCGCGTTCGGCGATCAGCCGGTCGGCGAAGGCCTGCACCTCGTCGAGGTGGCCGCGCAGGATCACGCTTTCCAGGCAGTTCTCGTGGTCGAGGTGCGCGTGCAGCGTCGAGACGCACAGGTCGTGGTAGCGGTGCTGCAGTTCGACCAGCCGGTCGGCCAGGTCGCGCTCGTGGTGGTTGTAGACGTACGACAGGTTGGCGACGCAGTGCGCGTGCGGCTGCCGGTCGCGGCGCTGCGACTCGAGCGCCAGCCGGATCAGGTCGCGCACCGCCTCCGAGCGGTTCTCGTAGCCCCGCTCGGCGATCAGCGCGTCGAACTCGCGGGCGAGGTCTTCGGCGAGCGAGATCGTGAAGCGTTCCATGCAGTCCTCCGTCGGCCGATGGCGGCAGGCTACACCGCGCCCTTTCGACGGTGCAGCGCCAGGTGCAGCGGCGTCCACGCGTGCGGCACCTTGCCGACGAAGTGCGACCGCGCATAGTGGTAGCTCGGGTCGAAGCCGTAGAAGTTGCGCCGCATGTTCGCCAGTTCCTCGTCGCGGTACGCCGCCAGCGGCCTTCGGGCCTCGTCCGCCGCCCGCTGCGCCTGCTTGGCGGCGAGCACGGCGCCGAAGTCGGCCGCTTCGGCGAGCGAGCGCGCCTCGACTATCGCCTGCGCGATGAAGTCTTCGCGGCGGACAGCGAGCAGCCGGTCGACCAGGCCGATCTCGGCCGCCTGCGCGCTGCCGACCGGCAGGCGGTTCTCCATCGTCGCGCGCGGCTCGCCTCGCCTGACCCGTCGCGGCAGCGTATAGGTCCAGTACTCGGAGCCGTACAGGTTGCCCATGTTCCTGTAGTGCGGGTTGAGGATCACGCCGGCGCGAGCCCACACCCGGTCGCAGGCAAACGCGAGGAAGCAGCCGCCGGCGCCGGCGTTGCCCTGCAGCGCCGCCACCGTGATGCGGTCGGTCGTCTCGAGCACCGCGCGGCAGACGTCGTCGATGGCGTTGATGTTGCGCCACGACTCGTCGGCGGGGCTGTCGGCCGCCTCGATGACGTTCAGGTGGATGCCGTTGCTGAAGAACTCCGGCCCGCCGGCGAGCAGCAGCACGCGCGTCGGCCGCGCCAGCGCCTCGCGGTAGGCGGCCAGCAGTTCCTCGCACTGCGCGGTGCTCATCGCGCCGTTGTAGAAGGGGAAGTGCAGCACGCCGACCGGACCGTGCTCCTCGTAGACGATCTCCGCGTGCCCTTCGCGCTGCGGCAGCTGCTGCCACTCGCGCGCGAAGGCCAGCGCTACCGGCAGCTTCAGCGCGCCTTCCCGGTCGGCACGCCTGCAGTGGCCGATCCACACCGCGCCGTCGCGGGTCGCGCGCAGCACGGCGCGGCCGCCGCGCGCGACGGTGCTGCCGGGCGGCCCGGCGGGTTGCGCCGGCGCCGGATGCGCGTCGTACAGAAAGCACGGCAGGCCGAACAGCGCATCGAGCACGCCGGGCGCGCCGTCGGCGGCAGCGACCTTGCGCAGCACCGTGGCGGTGTCGTCGCGCTGCCAGTCGATGCGCCGCGCCTCCTGCCGCAGCAGCGGCCGTGCCCGGCCGCGAACGCCGGGCGCATCCGGCGCCAGCCGTTGCGGCGTGAAGGTGCCGGTGGCGAATCGATCGATCGCCGCCAGCACGGCACGCACTGCCGCCTCGGTGACCTCGCCGCGGTACAGGCTCGATTTGGTCGCCGCGCGCATCGGAAAGGTCTCCGCCGCCCACACCGGCCCGGCGTCCATCTCTGCCTCGGCCTGCAGCACCGTGACGCCCCAGTCCGGCTCGCCTTCCTGGATCGCCCAGTCGAGCGCGCTCGGGCCGCGGTCTCCGGCGATGCCCGGGTGAACGACGAGGCAGGGGTACCGGCGCCAGACGCTCTCCGGGATGGCCCGCTTGAGGAACGGCGCGACGACCAGCTCCGGCCGGAACAGCGCCGTCGCCTCCTCGGTGACCGAGTCGGCGATGTCGAACTCCACCGAGACCTCGTGCCCGCGCGAGGTCAGCTCGACGTACAGCCGCTGCGTCAGGCTGTTGAAGCTGCGGGTCAGGAACAGGATGCGCATCGGTCCGGTGGCGGCCGGCGCGCGCTCTAGCAGATGCGCGGCAACTGTTCGCCGGTCAGCCAGTCGACGACCCGGCGGCCACCGAAGCGAGTGGCCATCTGCACGAAGTGGTGCGGATCCTCGGTCACCGCGCCGATCCGCGCCGCCTCCACGCCGAGCGGGTGCGCGCGCATGGCGGCGAGCACCGCCTCGGCATCCTCCGCTGCGACGATGGCGACCAGCTTGCCCTCGTTGGCCACGTACAGCGGGTCCAGCCCGAGGAACTCGCAGGCCGCCTCGACCTGCGGCCGCACCGGGATCGCCGCCTCCTCGATCAGCATGCCGACGCCGCTCTGGCCGGCGATTTCGTTAAGCAGGGTCGCCAGCCCGCCGCGCGTCGGGTCGCGCAGCGCGTGGATGCCGCGGCCTGGATCGGCGCGCATCGCCGCGCGCACGGGATCGAGCATTGCCGCCACCAGGCCGTGCAGCGCCGCGGTGTCGGAGCGCAGGTCGGCGCCGAAGGCGAGCGACTCGCGGGTCGACATGATGGTCATGCCGTGGTCGCCGATGAAGCCGGAGAGCAGGATCGCGTCGCCCGGCCGCGCCCGCGCGCCGCCGATGTCGATGCCGTCGTCGACCACGCCCACCCCGGTGGTGGTGATGAACACGCCGTCGCCCTTGCCCTGCTCGACCACCTTGGTGTCGCCGGTGACGATCGCCACGTTGGCCTCGCGCGCCGCGCGCGCCATCGACTCGACGATGCGCTTCAGGCTCTCCAGCGGGAAGCCTTCCTCGAGGATGAAGCTCGCCGCCAGGTAGACCGGCACGGCGCCGGCCATCGCCACGTCGTTGACCGTGCCGTGCACCGACAGGCAGCCGATGTCGCCGCCGGGAAAGAACAGCGGCGTGATGACGTGGCTGTCGGTGGCCATCACCATCCGGCCGGGCGGAAGCCACACGCGCGCCATGTCGTTGCCCTGCGCCAGCCACTCGTTGTCGAAGGCGGCGGCGAACAGCTGCTCGATCAGCTGCTTCATCGCCCGCCCGCCGCCGCCGTGCGTCATGTCGACGCGGCCGTGCTTCAGGTCCAGCGGACGCACGTAGCCGGGCTTGATCGGCGCGTTCATCGTCGCCTCATGCGGCTTGCACCGCGATCTCGCGGAAGCGGCCGTAGGTGTAGTGGGCGGCGCAGGCGCCTTCGCTGGAGACCATGCACGAGCCGATCGGGTTCTCCGGCGTGCACACGGTGCCGAAGATCCGGCAGTCGCGCGGGTGCTTGACGCCGCGCAGGATGGCGCCGCACTCGCAGGCCTTGTTGTCGGCGACCTTCTTCGTTTCCAGCGCGAACTTCCTCTCGGCGTCGAACGCCGCGTAGGCCTCGCGGATGGCCAGCGCGCTGTACGGCACATC
>JBHJND010000560.1:0-4843 GCA_048497655.1 Caballeronia novacaledonica | reverse complement strand
CGATCGCCGGCGCGCTGGCCACGCCGGGCCTGCTGGCGCGCGCGGTCGGGCCGATCTTCGCCGCGCTGCTGTGGACGGCGCTCGGCGGCTACCGGGGAACGACCGCAGTGCTCATCGTCGTGGCGGCGGTCGGCGCGACGGCCTTCGCGCTGGCGACGCGCACTGCAGGCTCGCCGCCTGGGCGGTCCTGAAACCGAAGTCTCAGCGCTGCCTGACCACCGCGTAGCGGGCCAGTGTCGTCGCCCGTGCCAACCCGTGGTCGACGACCGGCCGCGGATAGTCGGTGCCGATCACGCAGCCCGCCTGCCGCTGCCGCTCGCGCGACAGCAGCCAAGGGGCGTGGATTTCACCGGCGGAGAGGTTGGCCAGCTGCGGCAGGTAGCGCTTGATGAACCGCCCCTCGGGATCGAACTTCTCGCTCTGCGCCACCGGGTTGAAGATGCGGAAGTACGGCTGCGCGTCGCAACCGCTGGAGGCCGCCCACTGCCAGCCGCCGTTGTTGGCGGCCAGGTCGTAGTCGACCAGCCGGCGGGCGAAGTACTGCTCGCCGCGGCGCCAGTCGATGCCGAGGTCCTTGGTCAGGAAGCTCGCGGTGATCATGCGCAGCCGGTTGTGCATGTAGCCGCTGCGGTTGATCTGCGCCATCGCCGCGTCCACCAGCGGGTAGCCGGTGCGGCCCTCGCACCAGGCGGCGAAAAGCTCCGGCGCCTCGTCCCAGGCGATGCGGTCGTACTCGGGCCGGAAGCTGGCCGCGACCACCTGTGGGCGGTGAAACAGGACCTGCTGGTAGAAATCGCGCCAGATCAGTTCCGACAGCCAGGTCGCCGCGCCGGCCGACTGCGCCGAGCGTTCGAACGCGAAGCGCGCCAGCTCGCGGATCGACACCGTGCCGAAGCGCAGGTGGACCGACAGGTACGACGGCCCGCGCACGGCCGGGTAGTCGCGCGTCTCGCGGTAGCGGTCGATGCGCGCCTTGAAGTCGTCGAACAGCAGCCGGCCGCCGTCGGCGCCCGCGGCGAGCTTCAGTTCGTCGAGATCGGTGGCTGCAAAGCCGAGCGACTGCAACGACGGGATCGCCGCCGCCACCGGCGGCGGAGCCAGCGCGGGCAGGTACTTCTCCACCGCGTACGAACGAAGGTGAAACGGCGTCAGCGCCTTCAGCCAGGCGTTCCGGTACGGGGTGAACACCGAGAACGGCCGGCCGGCGCCGGTCAGCACCTCGTCGCGCTCGAAGATCACCTGGTCCTTGAAGGTGTGCAGCCGGCGCCCGGCGGCGGCCAGTGCCGCGGCGACGCGGGCGTCGCGCTCGGCTGCATACGGCTCGTAGTCGTGGTTGGCGAACACCGCCTCGACCTGCAGTTCGCCGGCCAGCCGGACGATCTCCTCGGCGGCGGTCCCGTGGCGGACGACCAGCGCGCCGCCGTGCACGCGCAGCGCGGCGTCGAGCTCGTGCAGGCTGCGGTGGATGAAGTCGACCCGCCGGTCGGCGCGCAGGCCCTCGGCGAGCAGCTGATCGAGGATCGCGCGGTCGAAGACGAAGGCGGCGTAAACGCGCCGCGCGCTCTTCAGGCAGTGATGCAGGGCCGCGTTGTCGGCGAGCCGCAGGTCGCGGCGGAACCACATCAGGGCCGAGTCCATCATCGCTGCGCGGCTGGCTGCTCCTCGGCCGAGCTTACAATGCCGACCCGAGATGCCGGAGCCTCGGAACGCCGCGACGCCATGGACCTGACGCACAAGTTCCTGATCGCGATGCCCGCCATGGCCGACCCGAACTTCGCCGGTTCGGTGGTCTACGTCTGCGAGCACACCGACAAGGGCGCGCTCGGCCTGGTCATCAACCGGCCGACCGAGCTGACGCTGGAAAACCTGTTCGACAAGGTCGACCTGAAGCTCGAGATCGCGCCGTGGAAGGACACGCCGGTGTACTTCGGCGGGCCGGTGCAGACCGAGCGCGGCTTCGTGCTGCACGTGCCGGCCGGCCACTACAGCTCGTCGCTGCCGGTGCGCGAGGACATCGCGCTGACCACCTCGAAGGACGTGCTCGAGGCGGTGGCCGGCGGCACCGGCCCGGCGAAGCTGCTGGTCACGCTGGGCTATTCGGGATGGGGAGCGGGGCAGCTCGAGTCGGAGGTGTCGGCCAACGCCTGGCTGACCGTCGATGCACAGCCGACGATCATCTTCGATACGCCGGCCGAGGCGCGCCAGTCGGCGGCGCTGCGCCTGCTCGGCATCGACCCGGCGCAGCTTTCGGCGCAGGCCGGGCATGCATGAAGCGGCGCGGCCGGCGGCCGGTCCCGCTGCCCGTCCTGGCGCCGCCGCGCCGTTGAACGAAGAGATCGTGCTCGGATTCGACTTCGGCACGCGTCGCATCGGCGTGGCGGTGGGCAACGGCGTCACCCGGCAGGCGCGGCCGCTGGCGGTGATCGCCGACGAAGGCGAGGTGCGCTGGCGGCGCATCGGCGAGCTGGTTGCCGCCTGGCAGCCGGCGCGTCTGGTGGTCGGCATCGCCCGCCACCCCGACGGCACGCCGCACGAAGTCACCGCGCGCTGCGAGCGCTTCGCCCGCCAGCTCGAGGGCCGCTACCGGCTGCCGGTGGCACGGGTGGACGAGCGCTAGTCGTCGGCGGTGGCGGCCGGCGGGCGCGACGACGAGGCGGCGGCGGTGATCCTGCAGCAGTGGTTCGATGAGGCGACCCATGATTGAACTCGATGCCGAGGCGGTCTACCGCAGCCTGGCGGCGCGCCTGCGCGAGGAGGTGATCGGCCGCGACGTCCGGCTGGTCGGCGTGCACACCGGCGGCGTGTGGCTGGCGCAGCGGCTGAAGGAAGACCTGCATGTAGCGCACGAGGTCGGCATCCTCGACATTTCCTTCTATCGCGACGACTTCTCGCGCTCGGGGCTGAACCCGAGTGTGAAGCCGTCGTCGATCGCCTTCGACGTCGAGGGCGCCGACATCGTGCTGGTCGACGACGTGCTGTACACCGGCCGCACCGTGCGGGCGGCGATGAACGAGCTGTTCGACTACGGGCGGCCGGCGCGCATCGACCTGGCGGTGCTGATCGACCGCGGCGGCCGCGAGCTGCCGGTGCAGCCCACCGCGGTCGGCCGCCGCATCGAGGTGCCGGAGGAGATCAGCGTCGTGCTGTCGCGCGACGACGACGGCCGCCTGCACCTGACCCTGGAGCAGCGCCGTGACATCTGAATCCGGGCGCAACCCGCAGCTGAACCGCAACGGCGAGCTGCACCACCTGCTGTCGCTCGAGGGCCTGCCGCGGGCGATCATCGAGCGGGTGCTGGCCACCGCCGACGGTTTCATCAACGTCGCCGAGCGCGAGGTGAAGAGCGTGCCGCTGCTGCGCGGCCGCTCGGTGTTCAACCTTTTCTTCGAGCACAGCACGCGCACCCGCACCACCTTCGAGATCGCCGCCCGCAGGCTCAGCGCCGACGTGTTCAACCTCGACATCACGCGCTCGAGCACCGCCAAGGGCGAGTCGCTGCTCGACACCATCAACAACCTGACGGCGATGCAGGCCGACATGTTCGTCGTGCGCCACGCCGCCGGTGGCGCGCCGCACCTGATCGCCCGCCACGTGGCGCCGCACGTGCACGTGATCAACGCCGGCGACGGGCGCCACGCGCACCCGACGCAGGGCCTGCTCGACATGTACACGATCCGCCACTACAAGCGCGACTTCGCCAACCTCACGGTGGCGATCGTCGGCGACATCCTGCACTCGCGGGTGGCGCGCTCCGACATCCACGCGCTGACCACCCTCGGCGTGCCCGAGGTGCGGGCGGTGGGGCCGCTGACGCTGCTGCCCGACGGGCTCGAGCAGATGGGCGTGCGCGTGTTCACCCGACTCGACGAGGGCATCCGCGGCGCCGACGTGATCATCATGCTGCGGCTGCAGAACGAGCGCATGCGCGGCGCGCTGCTGCCCAGCGCGCAGGAGTACTTCCGGAACTACGGGCTGACGCCGGAGCGGCTGCGCCTGGCCAAGCCGGATGCGATCGTCATGCACCCCGGGCCGATGAACCGCGGCGTCGAGATCGACTCGCGGGTGGCCGACGGGGCGCAGAGCGTGATCCTGCCGCAGGTGACCTTCGGCATCGCCGTGCGGATGGCGGTGCTGTCGATCGCCGCCTCGTCGCAGAGGATGCAATGAGACTCGTCATTCGCCACGGCCGCCTGATCGACCCGGCGTCGAACCACGACGCGGTAGCCGACCTGTACATCGCCGACGGCCGCATCGTCGCGCTGGGCAGCCCGCCGGCCGGCTTCGCCGCCGAGCGCGAGATCGACGCGCGCGGACTGGTCGTCGCGCCGGGGCTGGTGGACCTGTGCGCGCGCATGCGCGAGCCGGGTGCCGAGGGGGCGCTCAAGCGCGAGATGCGCGCGGCGCTCGCCGGCGGCGTCACGGCGTGGTCTGCCCGCCGGACACCGACCCGCCGCTCGACGAACCGGGGCTGGTGCGCATGCTGCGCCAGCGCTCGCGCGAGGCGGCCGGCGCGCGCCTGTACCCGCTCGGCGCGCTGACCGCCGCGCTGAAAGGCGAAGTGCTGGCCGAGATCGAGACGCTGGCCGAGGCCGGCTGCGTGGCGTTCATGCAGACCCGGGCGCGGCCGCACGACAACGGCATCCTGCTGCAGAGCCTGCGCTACGCCAAGACCTTCGACCTGCCGATCTGGCTGCGCCCGGTCGAGGACACGCTCGCCGGCGACGGCGTGGCCGGCGCGGGCGCGGTCGCCGGCCGGCTCGGCTTGCCGGCCGTGCCGGCACTGGCTGAAACGGTGGCGCTGCACACGATCTTCGAGATGCAGCGCGCCACCGGCGCGCGCGTG
>JBHJND010000559.1:0-6153 GCA_048497655.1 Caballeronia novacaledonica | reverse complement strand
ACGCGCGACTTCCGCGGCCGCATGCTGCTCAAGCTCAAGGGCCGCAGCGAGACGCTGCAGGTCTCCGACACCTACACCCACCTGTTCCGCCAGATGTAGCGGGCGCCGCCGGCCCGCCTGCGGCGGCGCGATGCGATGGTGCGTTCAGGTCGAGAAGAACTCCGGCACGCGCTGCGCCTGCGCCAGCGCCCAGATCGCGGCGATCGCCGAGCTCATCTGCGCCTGCGACACCACGCCGCCGAAGGCCGCCAGCCGATGCGCCTTGTCTTCCAATTCGGCGCGCGACAGCGTGTTGCCCGGATCGCCCTTCGGCTCGTCGACACGGCCGGAAAGCGTGCGGCCGTCGACGGTGTGGACAGTGACCTTGCCGATCCAGCGTGCCGGATAGGCGCCGTCGACCTCGGCGTCGAGCACCATCGTCACCCGGTCGCGGAACGCCGCCACCGCCTCGTCGTCGAGCGCGGTCTCGAACTCGTTCAACCCGGCCGATCGCCGCAGCGCGATCAGCGCCAGCACGGTGCCCATCGAGAACTTCGACTGGTGCACGGTGCGCGGCTCGACCACCGGGCCGAGCACGTCGATCGCGCCCTGGTGCACGTGGGTGACGACGCGCTCGATCGCATCGGCCGTCAGGCCGTGCCGCGTCATCACCTGCTGCAGCGCGTCGGCCGCCGGGTGCGTGTGCCGGCACGAGGCGTGGTACTTGAAGGAGGTCTCGGCCAGCGCCCAGCGGCTGCCGAGGCGATCGGTCAGCCGGGCCGGATCGGCGTCGTTCGACATGCCCGCGGCCATGCCCTGCGCGCCGTCAAGGATGCGCTGCGCACCGGTGAAGCCTTCGCGCGCGAGATAGGCGGAGGCCAGCCCGGCCGCCGAAGCGTGGGCGGTGTGCAGCTGCTTCGAGTCGGCCCCGTCGCGCAGGAACTCCCACAGGCCGGCGGCCTGCGTACCGGCCGAGCCGAACGCATCGCCCATCTGCGCCACGGTCAGGCGCAGGATGCGGCCGGTCGCCGCGGCGGCCGCCAGCGCACCGGCGGTGCCGGTGGTGTGGAACACCTTGTAGTGCGAGCGGCCGAGGAACTCGCCGACGCGGATGCCGACCTCGTAGCCGGCCACCGTCGCGGCGAGCAGTTCGCGCCCGGACGCGCCTGTCGCCTGCGCGGCGGCCAGCGCCGGCGGAAACACCACCGTGGCCGGGTGGAACACCGAGCTGTTGTGCACGTCGTCCTGCTCCACCACGTGCGAGGCGGCCGCGTTGACCATCGCCGCGAAGTACGGCGAGGTGTTGCGCCGCGCGATCAGCACCTGCGACGGCCCCTCCTTCGGTCCCATCGCCAGCGCGAAGCGCTCCACCGCCGCTACCGGCCGCGCCTTCGCTCCGGCCAGCGCCGAGGCCAGCCAGTCGAGCATCAGGTCCTCGGCCCGCCGCACGACGGGCGCCGGAATGTCGTCGAAGCGCAGGCCGGCTGCGAAGGCCGCCAGCTGCGCGCCCGGATGAGCGGTCATTTCCTTCTCCGATGTACAAGCCAGCGCGCCGGACTGCAGCGCGCGGCCGGCGAAGTATGGACGGATCGAGGCGGCAGGTGGCGCGGCGACCGCCACCTATAATTTCGCTTCCTCTCCGACGCCCGAGAAAGCCTTCATGTCACAGAGCAAGCATGCCCGCGTGCTGATCCTCGGCTCCGGCCCGGCCGGCTACACGGCGGCCGTCTACGCCGCGCGTGCCAACCTCAAGCCGATGCTGGTGACCGGCCTGGCGCAGGGCGGCCAGCTGATGACCACCACCGATGTCGACAACTGGCCGGCCGACGCCGACGGCGTGCAGGGGCCGGAACTGATGGCGCGCTTTCAGAAACACGCCGAGCGGTTCGACACCGAGATCGTGTTCGACCACATCCACACGGTGGACCTGGCGCAGCGGCCGTTTCGCCTGCAGGGCGACTCGGCGAGCTACACCTGCGATGCGCTGATCGTCGCCACCGGTGCCTCGGCCAAGTACCTCGGCCTGCCTTCCGAGCAGGCCTTCATGGGCAGGGGCGTCTCGGGCTGCGCCACCTGCGACGGTTTCTTCTACCGCCAGCAGGAGGTCTGCGTGGTGGGCGGCGGCAACACCGCGGTCGAGGAGGCGCTTTACCTGGCCAACATCGCGAGCAGAGTGCACCTGATCCACCGGCGCGACAGGTTCCGCGCCGAGCCGATCATGGTCGACAAGCTGATGAAGAAGGTCGACGAGGGCAAGATCGTTCTGCACCTGTGGCACGAACTCGACGAGGTGCTCGGCGACGACAAGGGCGTCAGCGGCGTGCGCATCCGCAGCAAGCGGGACGGCTCGGCCACCGAGCTGAAGCTGCAGGGCTGCTTCATCGCCATCGGCCACCAGCCGAACACCGAGATCTTCGCCGGCAGGCTGGAGATGGCCAACGGCTACATCGCCACCCGCGGCGGCTCGAACGGCCTGGCGACGATGACCAGCGTGCCGGGTGTGTTCGCCGCCGGCGACGTGCAGGACCACGTCTACCGGCAGGCGGTGACCAGCGCCGGCACCGGCTGCATGGCGGCGCTCGACGCGCAGCGCTGGCTGGAGGCGCAGGAAGAGTCGGCGGGCGGCGCCGCGGCGGCGGCCTGAGTCGCTGCAGATGGTCGAGCGGCACAAGCACTTCGCCGCGCTCGAAGAACTGCGCAGCCGGCTCGAGCAGCAGACGCGCAGCCGCGAGGCGGCCGAGGCGACGCGCCGGGCCGCCGAGGTGCGCCGGCACCGCGAGGTGGACGAGTTCAGCGAGGCAGTCAGGGGCGTGACGCCGCTGGCCAGGAGCCCGCGCGCCGAGCACCCGCGCAAGCCGCATCCGCCGGAGCCGGTCAGCCGCCAGCGCGACGACCGGGAAGTGCTCGCCGAGTCGGTGTCCGACGGCATCGACCAGCTGTCGCTGCTCGACACCGACGAATCGCTCTCCTACTGCGCGCCCGGCATCGGCCCCGACGTGCTGCGCCGGCTGCGGGGCGGCGAGTGGAGCATCCAGGCGCAGATCGACCTGGACGGCCACCGCGTCGACGAGGCGCGCCAGGCGCTGGCCGAGTTCCTGCGCGAGGCGGTCAAGCGCGGCCTGCGCTGCGTGCGGGTGGTGCACGGCAAGGGCCTCGGCTCCGCCGGCAAGGTGCCGGTGCTCAAGGGCAAGGTGCGGCACTGGCTGGCGCAGCGCGACGAGGTGATCGCCTTCTGCCAGGCGCGCGGCGCCGACGGCGGCGCCAGCGCGGTGATGGTGCTGCTGCGGCCGTCGTCGCCAAAATAGGCCGACGATGCAAGCCGGACAGGCCGTCGTGCCGGCCATCGAGTTCGTCGCCGTGCTGGCAACCGCCTTCTCCGGCTTCGCCGAGGCGCGCAACAAGAAGATGGACTCGGTCGGCGTATTCACGGTCGCCTTCATCACCGCTTTCGGCGGCGGCACGCTGCGCGACGTGCTGCTCGACCGCCGGCCGTTCTTCTGGGTGCAGCACCAGCACTACATCCTGCTGATCCTGGTGCTGACGCTGATCGCAACGCCCTTGATGCGGCTGGCACAGCGGGTGGTGCCGACGACGATGTTCGTCGCCGCCGATGCGATCGGGCTGGGGTTCTTCTCGATCGCCGGCGTCTCGGTGGCGCACGAGCTCGGCTCGCCGCCGATCATCGCGGCGATGATGGGCGTGGTCACCGGCGTCTTCGGCGGCGTGCTGCGCGACGTGATCCTGAACGAGGTGCCGATGGTGCTGCGCGACGACAAGCCCTACGCGCTGGCGTCGCTCGCCGGCTGCGTCTTCTTCCTGCTGGTGATCGACGCCGGAATGCCGGCGTCGATGGCCACCTGGGTCGCCGCGGCGCTGATCGTCGCCATCCGGCTGATTGCCTGGCGCTGGGACTGGACGATCCGCTAGCCGATCCCCAGCGCCCGCGCCCGCGCCTGCACCAGCGCGTGCACCAGGCGGATGGTGGGCACCGGCAGGCCGGCGATCTCGGCCAGTTCGATCACGCTGCAGACCACCGGTGCGAGTTCCAGCGGCCGCCGCCGCTCGATGTCCTGCAGCATCGAGATCTTCGCCGCGCCGAGCTGCCGCGCCAGGTCGATGCGCTCGTCGGGCGTCATCGGCATCGGGTAGCCGTAGTGCTCCGAGACCGCCATGCCCTCGAGCATCATCGGCCGGATCACGTCGAGCACGCCCTCGTCGGCGCAGATCTGGTTCATCAGGTAGCCGGTCAGCGCCGCCACCGGGTTGAACGACATGTTGCCGAGCAGCTTGATCCACACGTCGAGGCGGATGCGCTGCGACGGCTGCGCCTGCAGGCCGGCGTCGTCGAGCAGTGCGCAGGCGCGCTGCAGACGCGCGCTGGCGGAGTTGTCCGGCTCGCCGAGGATCATCCGCGTGCCGCCGGTGTGGTGCACCTCGCCGGGGGCGCGCACCTCGGCCGCCACGTGCACCACGCAGCCGAGCAGGTGGCGGCAGTCGAGGTCGGCGAACATGCTGCCGCCGGGATCGAGCGTGCGCAGCCGCCGCCCCTCGTGCGGCCCCGGCTCGCGGTAGAAGTACCACCACGGCAGGCCGTTGATCGCCGGCACCACCACCGTGTCCTCCTTCAGCAGCGTGCGCAGCCGCGGCAGCATGGCGCCGATCGCCTGCGCCTTCAGGGCAACGATCACCAGGTCCTGGGCGCCGTACTCCGCCGGCTCGTCGCCGGCGGCCAGCCGGTAGGTGCCGGAGGCCTGGCCGACGTGGTCGACCAGCCGCAGGCCGTCGCGGCGGATTGCCGCCAGGTGCTCGCCGCGCGCCACCAGAGTGACCTCGTGGCCGCGCCAGGCCAGGCGGCCGCCGAGCACGCCGCCGATGGCGCCGGCGCCGACGATCGCCACCTTCATGCGCGAGCTTCCGCCGCCGGCCGCGGCGCGGCGAAGGCCTGCTCCAGCCGCCGCTTGTCCCAGCCCGGCGCCAGCAGCTCGATGAAGGCGTAGACGAAGCCGCGCAGGTAGGCGCCACGCTTGACCGCCAGCCGCGTGACGTTGGTGCCAAACAGGTGGCCACAGGGCAGCACCACCAGCGGCTCGCTGCGCGGGTCGACCGCCACGCCGGCGACGATGCCCACGCCCATGCCGGTGGCCACGTAGGTCTTGATCACGTCGGCGTCGATCGCCTCCAGCACGATTGACGGCTCGATGCCGGCGGCGGCGAAAGCCGCGTCGATGCGGCTGCGGCCGGAGAAGTGCACCTCGTAGGTGACGATCGGGTGGCGGGCGAGGTCCGCAAGCCGCAGCCGGCCCGGCGTCCGCTGCAGCCTGGCCAGCGGGTGCCCCGGCGGCACCAGCGCGACGTGCTGCCATTCGTAGATCGGCACCGACACCAGCGCCGGCGCCTCGGCCAGCGACTCGGTGGCCAGCCCGACGTCGGCCGCTCCGTTGGCCAGCATCGCGGCGATCGCCGGCGGGTCGGCCTGCAGCAGCTTCAGCCGCACCTGCGGGAACTTGCGGGCGAACTGCTGCACCACTGCGGGAAGCACGTAGCGCGCCTGGGTGTGAGTGGTGGCCACGCGCAGCGTTCCCGACGGCGCGCCGGCGTAGTCGCGCGCCATCTTCTTCAGGTCGTCGACTTCCTTCATGATCCGCTCGGCAGCGTCGAGCACCTGCTGGCCCGGCGGGGTGACGCCGAGGATGCGCTTGCCCTGGCGGGCGAGGACCGGCACGCCGAGCTCGCCTTCCAGCTCGATGATCGCCTTGCTGATGCCGGGCTGCGAGGTGTGCAGCGAGCGGGCCGCCAGGGTGATGTTGAACTTGTGCCGCGCGGCTTCGCGCAGGAAGCGGAACTGCTGCAGGTTCATGGCCGTCTCCGGTTGGCGGCGGCAGTATACGAAGGCAGGGATGGCCGCCGCCGAACGGCGGCCGGACCACAACATATTGTGGCGGCTGGTCGAGTGGCCACAAGATGCGGCACAATGGCAGCGAATCACGGCCGGCGCGCCAGAAGACCAATCCGCACCGCGCGCGGCTGCCTATACTGCTTTCCTCCCGTCGCCCGAATCGCCGCATCCACGCCTGCAGGAGTGCCCGCATGAAACTCGAACCCGCCCAGCAGCTGCTCGACGAACAGCCGATCTCGGTCGACGTGCTGCTCGAGAAGTACGCCAAGAGCGGCGAG
>JBHJND010000558.1:0-7746 GCA_048497655.1 Caballeronia novacaledonica | reverse complement strand
GGTCGACATCATCGCCGCGCTGGAGCCGACCTTCGGCGGCATCAACCTCGAGGACATCAAGGCACCGGAGTGCTTCTACATCGAGCGCAGGCTGCGCGAGCGGATGAAGATCCCGGTGTTCCACGACGACCAGCACGGCACGGCGATCGTCGCCGCGGCGGCGATCCTCAACGGGTTGCGCTACGTCGGCAAGGACATCGGCGCCGCCAGGCTGGTGTGCTCGGGCGCGGGCGCGGCGGCGATCGCCTGCCTCGACCTGCTGGTGAGCCTCGGGCTGAAGCGCGAGAACGTGCTGGTCGCCGACAGCAAGGGCGTGCTGCATGCCGGGCGCGAGGGGCTCGACGAGAGCAAGAAGCGCTACGCGCGCGAGACGGCGGCGCGCATGCTCGCCGACGCGATGCCCGGCGCCGACATCTTCATGGGGCTGTCGAGCGCCGGCGTGCTGAAGCCGGAGATGGTCAAGCACATGGCCGCGCAGCCGATCATCCTGGCGATGGCCAACCCGACGCCGGAAATCATGCCGGAGGAGGCGCTGGCGGTGCGGCCCGACGCGATCATCGGCACCGGCCGCTCGGACTACCCGAACCAGGTCAACAACGTCCTGTGCTTCCCGTTCATCTTCCGCGGCGCGCTCGATGTCGGCGCGACGACGATCAACGAGCCGATGAAGCTGGCCACGGTGCGGGCGATCGCCGAGCTGACGCACGCCGAGATCCCCGACGTGGTGGCCAGCGCCTACGGCGCCGAGGGGCTGCGCTTCGGCCCCGAGTACCTGCTGCCGAAGCCGTTCGACCCGCGCCTGATCGAGCGCATCGCGCCGGCGGTGGCGGCCGCGGCGATGGAAAGCGGCGTGGCCAGCCGGCCGATCACCGACATGAACGCCTACCGCTCGCGGCTGCGCAGCTTCGTCTACCAGTCGGGCGCGGCGATGGAGCCGGTGTTCGACGCCGCGCGCAAGAACCCGAAGCGGCTGATCTATGCCGAGGGCGAGGAGGAGCGCGTCCTGCGCGCGGTGCAGGTGGTGGTGGACGAGGGGCTGGCCAAGCCGATCCTGATCGGCCGGCCCGAGGTGATCGCCACGCGCATCGATCGCTACGGCCTGCGGCTGAAGCCGGGCGTCGACGTCGAGATCGTCAATCCGCACGACGACCGGCGCTACAAGGACACCTGGAGCGGGTACTACAGGATCGCCAAGCGCAAGGGGGTCACGCGCGCGCTGGCGCAGACCCAGGTGCGCACGCACACGACGCTGATCGGCGCGATGCTGGTGCAGATGGGCGAGGCCGACGCGATGCTGTGCGGCACCGTCGGCACCTACGCCGATCACCTGAAGTACGTGCGCACCGTCATCGGCTCGCGACCCGGCGTCAGCACGCTGGCGGCGATGCAGCTGCTGATCCTGCCGGAGCGGCAGCTGTTCATCTGCGACACGCACGTCAACCTCGACCCGACCGCCGAGCAGATCGCCGAGATGACGATGCTGGCCGCCGAGGAGGTGCGGCGCTTCGGCATCGAGCCGGCGGTGGCGCTGCTGTCGCACTCGAACTTCGGCAGCTCGGACGCGGCGAGCGCACAGAAGATGCGCGACGCGCTCGAGATCATCCGTGCGCACGCGCCCGACTTCGCGGTCGACGGCGAGATGCAGGGCGACGTGGCGCTGTCGCACGCGGTGCTGGAGGAGGTGTTCCCCGATTCGGACCTGACCCGCGAGGCCAACCTGCTGGTGATGCCGAACATGGACGCGGCCAACATCACCTACAACGTGGTGCGCACCGTCTCCGGCCATGGGGTCGCGATCGGCGCCATCCTGCTGGGAGCGGCGAAGCCGGTGCACATCCTGACGCCGGCGGCCACGGTGCGCCGGATCGTCAACATGAGCGCGCTGGCGGTGGTCGACGCGGTGAGCGCGGACTAGCGCTGCTGCTCGTCCGCGGCGCGCGCGCGGATTCCGGGGGGGGCCGCGGCGGCGCCGGCTGCTGCGCGTGTGCCGCCGCAGCGCCTCGCGGTGACCCGGCGGCGCTCGAGCGGGGTCTACGACGACAGCAGCACGGCGTGCAGCGGCTGGCTCTCGAGCCAGGCGCGGCGCCCGTCCCCGTCGGCCCACTGACCGGCGCAGCCGCGCACCCACGCCGCGCCGGCGGCCTTCGCCTGCAGCGCTTCCTCCCGCTGTCCGCAGGCCGCCAGTACGGCCTGCGCGGTGACCCACACCTGTGCCGGCTCCTCGCACCAGAGGTCGACGTGCGGCGCGAGCTGCAAGGCGCGGCGCGCCAGGCCGGCGGCGGCCGCCTTGTCGCCGCGCTCTAGCGCGATTCGCGCCGCACCGCCCGCTGCGCAACGCAGCAGCGCCTTCATGCCGCGCGAGTGCAGTTCGGCGAGCAGGTCGTCGATCTCGCCCTGCGCCGGCGCGTGCCAGCGCAGCAACACGGCGCGCAGCAGCAGCGACGGGCCGATCGGCATGCGCTCCGGCAGCAGGCCAAGCAGCCCCTCGACCGCCGTGGCCGGTGACTGGCCTCGCGCGGCGGCGATGCGGGCGCGCGCCAGCAACGCGCCGAGGTCGTGCACGGCGAAGGCGGTGGTGCCCGTCACGCCGGTCCGGGCGAGCCAGCGCTCGGCCTCGTCGAGCCGGCCGACGGCGAGATGCGCGACCGCCATGTCGGCGGAGTCGGACAGGCTGACCCGGTCCTCCTCTAGGGCGACCGCGCTGCGCAGCATGTCGATGCCCGCCGCGGGCCGGCTGTGGCCGATCTGCATCATGCCGAGGATGTGCATCAGGTCGGTCCGCGCGCCGACGCCGGCGTGCACGCGCTCGGCCAGCGACAGGGTCGACAAGCCGATCTCGAGCGCGCGGTCGAGGTCGCCGAGCGAGTGGCGCACGCGTGCCAGCCGGTTGCCGAGGTAGATGCGCACGGCGGCGTCGACCTCCTCGCCCGCCGAGGCGAGCGCGGCCGTCAGGCGCGCGTCGGCCTCGTGCAGCCGCGCATCCCAGTGCAGGGCGGTGCCGATGCCGCTCAGCAGTCCCACCAGCGCCGCCTTGCCGTCGGCGGCCACCGCCTCCTGCACGGCCGTGCACAGTGCCAGCGCCTCGTCGACCGGCAGCCCGTACGGCACGGCGGCGCAGACGAAGCGCGCCGCCTCGCCGAGTTCGGCGCCGGTCAACGCGTTCCTGCTGTCGCCGCGCAGCGCCTCCGAGAGCCGGTGCGCCGTCCGCACCGATTCCGCCAGGTCGCCGGCGTTGATCTGCACCGCGACCCGCGTGCTCGCGTTGAGCAGCCGTTCGCGCTCGGTCCGCGCGAACGCATCGGCCCGGTCCAGGGCGACGCTGCCGAGCGCGTCGCGGTCCGCGCGGCTCCAGCAACGGGCCGCGTCGCGCCATGCCTGCACCGCCGCCGCGCGTGGCGACTTGCCGAGTTCGCGCTGCAGCGCCGGGTCTTCGTCCATCTCGACCAGCGTCTGCGCGGCCGTCTCGAAGCTCGTCGCGGCCTCGACCATCTGCCAGCGGCTGCGCTCGTGCTCGGCGGCGCGCAGCCACCAGGGCGCGGCCGCACGCGCTGCGCCGGCCCGTGTCAGGTGGTGCGCGATGCGAGCCGCCGGCGCGTTGCGGTCACCGAGCGCGACCAGATGGTCGGCCACCAACTGATGCAGCGGCGGCACGAGCGTCGCGGGGACGGTGGCCCGCACGGCCTCCGCGACGAGGTCGTGACTGAACGCCTGGCCCTGGAACACCTGGGCCGCCTCGAGTTCGGCGAACACGGGGGCGAGCGCAAGCGGCGGGCGGCCGAGCGCGGCGGCGGTCAGGCCGAGCGAGAAATCGGCCTGCGCGACCGACGCCAGTTGCGCCACCTGCAGCGCCGCTTCCGGCAGCCGCTGCAGTCGCCGCCGCAGCGCGTCCATCAGCGTGGCCGGCAGCGGCAACGACTGCCCGGGCTGCCACGTGCCGACACCGTCCAGCCAGAGGCTCTTCAGCGACTCGAGCACGAACGCCGGGTTGCCGCCGACCTGCGCGTGCAACGCCGCCGCGAGCGCGTCCAGGTCGAGCGCGCCCAGGCCCTCGTGCGGCAGCGTCTCAAGCAGGGCGCGCAGCTGTGCCGCGCCAAGCGGCGCGAGATCGAAGCGCGCGCTGCGGCGGCTGTCGGCGAGCTCGGCGAGAAGCGCGCGGCCGTCCTCCGACAGCTCCGCGTCGCGCAGCGCCAGCAGCGGCACCGGCAGGGCGCGCTGCGGCGCGCCGTCCTGGCTCGCCATCCACGCGCCGAGCAGCACGCGCAGAGCGGCAATGCTCGCCTCGTCGGCAAACTGCAGGTCGTCGAGCGCGAGCACGCGCAGGCCCTGCTGCGCGCAGCCCTGCAACGCCCGCGCCGCGGCGCCGAGCACGCGGCGGTGTTCGAGCGCCGACTGCAGATCGGGCGCGCTCGCGCCCGTATCCGGCAGCAGCACCGCGAGGTCGCGCCGCGTGGCCTCGTCGAGCGGCGGCGCGAAGCGCTTCAGCGCCGCGGCGAGCAGGCGCGCGAACGAGGCGCCGGGCTGCACGCGATCGCCGGCGCGGGCGGCGACAAGCAGCGCCGGCCCGTGCGCCTGCAACAGGTGGGCGACGAGCCGGCTCTTGCCGATGCCGCCGGGGCCGGCGATCACCGCCGCATGACCGAGTTGCAGGCAGCGCTCGACCTCGCCCAGCACCTCGTCGCGGCCGATCAGCTGCGGCGGGCGGCGCAGCGCGGCCGGCAGCACTGCCTTGCCGGCCGCGCCGCCGCCGGCGCTGTCCATGATCAGCCTGCCGAGTTCGTTGGTCGCCTGCGAAGGCGCCACGCCGAATGCGCGGCGCAACGCTTCGCGGCACTCGTCCCAGGCGGCGATGGCGGCCCCGCGATCGCCGGCCAGATACAGCGCTTCCATCCGAACGCGCCAGGCCTGCTCGGACTCCGGCTCCAGCGCCAGCATCGCGTCAGCCTGTGCCAGGGCGCCGCCGGGATCGCCGGCGGCCAGGCATTGCTGCGCGGCGGCGAGCGCGGCGCGCTGCCGCGCTCGCCGCGTGTCGTCGCGCCGGGCCGCGAGCCACTCGCCGAGTTCATCGGCGTCGTCGAACTGCAGGCCGGCGAGCAGCTCGCCGCCTTCGGCGGGCAGCACGCGGACGTCGGACGCCAGTGCGAGCACGCCGTCGTCCTCGGCCAGCACGTCGCCGGCGGCGCGGCGCAGGCGCGCCAGCGTCTGACGCAGGTTGGTGCGGCCACGCGCCTCGTCGCCACTGGGCCAGAGCAGCGCCGCCAAGCGCGCGCGCGGCGTCGGGCCTTCGAGATGCAGCCACGCGAGCAGCGCGGCCTCGCGGGCGGCGAGCGCGATGTCCACGCCGTCGTCGAGGGCAAGCGTGGCGGCTCCGAACAGGCGCAGGGTCGGCATGGGGTCGGAAATGTAGCGGCGTGACCGGGCACTGAGGAACCGGTCACGCCCCGGTCACGGCGGGGTTTTCACGATGGCGGCCGTCGGTCGATCGAGACCGTTTTGCCTGAATCCCTTTCGTTGCGGAGAACCCAGATGAAGCCTTCCCTTGCCCTGCGCACCGCCGCGGCGCTCATCGTGCCGATCGTCTGGCCGCCGCTGCTGCTGGTGGCCGTGTTGCTGCTCGCGGCGTGCGGCGGCGGCACCGGCGACGCGGGCGCCCCGCCCGGCGGCACGCCGCCGACGATCACGTCGTTCAACGCCGCGGCGCCGACGCACTTCGTCGGCGACCGCGCGCAGCTCACCGCCGTGTTCGCCGGCGGCACCGCCCGCATCGTCAGCGACGGCGGCGCGGTGATCGGCCCGGTCGCCAGCGGCGTGCCGGTCACCACTGCGCCGCTGGCCGCCCCGGCGCGCTTCACGCTGATCGTCGAGCGCGGCGGGCAGAGCGCGCGCCGCGAGCTCGCGGTGGAGGTCGGCTACCGCGACCGCTACGTGACGCTGGCCGAACGGCGCGTACTGCAGTACCACGCGGCGGTGGCTGCCGGCGACGGAGCCGTGCTGGTGATCGGCGGCTCGCGCGGCGAGAACACCCTGTCGACGGCGATCGACCGCTTCGATCCGGCCCTGCGCAGCTTCACGCGCCTGGGCACGCTGCGCACGGGCCGCGCCGGCCACACCGCCACCCGGCTGCCCGATGGCCGCATCCTCGTCCTCGGCGGCGCCACCGGCCTGCAGATCGGCAACGTCGCCGACCTCGTCGACGAGCGCACGGGCGCGGTGAGCCACGGCGGCACGCTGGTGCGCCCGCGCAACGGCCACGCGGCGGTGGCGCTGGCCGACGGCCGCGTGCTGGTGGTCGGCGGCCTCAACGACAACACCGCCGAGATCTGGGAACCCGCCACCAACACCTTCCGCCTGGTCGGCCCCATGCAGCACAGCCGCGAGTGGCCCACCGCCACGCTGCTGGCCGACGGTCGCGTGCTGGTGGCGGGCGGCCACAGCGAGGCGCCGAGCTACGCGCTGGCGGAGGTGTTCGACCCGCGCACCGAGCGCTTCACCGCGATCGCCGCGCCGGCCGACCCCGCCTTTGCCGCGCGCCGCCAGTTCCACACGGCGCACCGGCTGGCCGACGGGCGCGTGCTGATCCTCGGCGGCGAGCACGAGGACCCGCTGCGGCAGCGCCTGCTGCCGCTGGCCAGCGTGGTGCAGTTCGATCCGGCCACCGGCACGCTGTCGCTGCGCGGCGAACTGGAGGCGCCGCGCTCGGTGGCGGCCGCCATGCAGCGGGGCGACGACGTCATGCTGTTCGGCGGTCTCACGCCGACGCAGCCGCCGGCCGCCAGCGCCGTGTTGTATCGCAACGGCACGCCGCGGCCGCTGGCCGCGATGCCGGTGGCCCGCCACTTCCACACGGCCACCCGGATGGGCGACGGCCGCATCCTGATCCTGGGCGGCGACGATGCCCGTCAGGAACCCGTGACCTCGGTGGTGATCTACGAGTGACCGTGCCGCGGCGCTGTCTCGCCCGGCCCTTTGCAAACCCCTACCCCTGGAGAATCTCATGCCGACCTTCCCTGCCACCCCCATCGCCGGCGGCGCCGGCTGCCGCATCGGCCGCGTGCGCCCTGCGCCGGCGCTGCTGGCGGCCGCGGCTCTGACCCTGTCGGCCTGCGCCAGCCTGCCTGCCGCGCAGGTCGCGCTGCCCGCACCGCTGGCGTCGCAGACGCCCGAACTCGTCGAAGGCATCGGCGCCGGACGCAACGGCAGCTTCACGCTCGGCGCCGCGACCGGCACGTTCAGTCGCGGCCGCGACCGGCTGGAACTGTTCGAAATCGTCAACTGGGACAGCGCCGCGACGCGTTACGCGCTGACGCTCGCCGATGGTGGGCGCACCGAAGCCGCCTGCAAGGGCAGGGCGGTCGAAGTGACCTGGCGCGTGCTCGCCGCCGATGCCAGGCCGTTCTCCTTCGAATGCGAGTGGCGCGGCGTCCGCAGCGCGCAGCTCGCGGTGAACGCACCGGCGCTGGCGGTCGGCACCAAGGCCGAGCGCACGGGGCGCTTCACCATGAACGGCACCAGCATCGAGGTGCAGTCGCTGCACGACGTGCAGGGCTCGCTGCTGCCGCTGGAGGCGCCGATCGGCTACCTGTTCTCCCAGGGCGGGCGGCCGGTCGGTGCGATCGAACTGAACGGCCCGACGCCGCGGCTGTGGCGGCCGGCGCCCGGCGATGCACTGCACGAGCCGGTGACGCTCGCCGCCCTGGCGCTGGCACTGCTGTGGGACCCGGCGAACCGGACGCCGTGACCGCGCGCCCC
>JBHJND010000557.1:0-3041 GCA_048497655.1 Caballeronia novacaledonica | reverse complement strand
ATCGAATGGCTGGCCCGAGAGAACCTGCTGGACCGAAGGTGGCATCTGGTGCACGCCACGCACACCGTTGCGGCGGAGATCGACGCGGTGGCGAAGAGCGGCGCGGCCGCGGTGATCTGCCCGACCACCGAGGCCAACCTCGGCGACGGCCTTTGCGATCTGCCGCGCTGGCTGGACGCCGGCGTGCCGCTCGCCATCGGCTCCGACAGCCACGTCTCGTGCGACGCGCTGGAGGAACTGCGCTGGCTCGACTACGGCCAGCGCCTCGCCCTGCGCCGGCGCAACGTGAGCGCAGCGCCGCAGGCGGGCGTGCCTTCGACGGCCGAGCGCCTGTTCGGTCTCGCCGTGAACTCGGGTGCCGCGGCCGCGGGCCTGCCGGCGTGGGGCCTTGAGCCCGGCGCGCGCGCCGACGCGCTGGTGGCCGACCTCGGCGAAGCCGCGCTGCTTGGCGTGCCCGCCGACCGTCTTCTCGACGCGCTGGTGTTCTCCAGCCCGGCGCGGCCCTGGCGCGACGTGATGGTGGCGGGGCGCTGGGTGCTCAGCGGCCGGCAGCACGCCGGGCACGAGCGCATTGCCCGCCGCTTCGAGGCGGCGATGCAGGCCCTCGGGGACAGCCCCGGGGCGACTGCGGGATAGGCGCGCTCGCGCCGCCGAGCCGGGCACACGGCAAGCCCTCGTTCAATCGCCCGGCGTGCGATTCGCGCCGGCGCGAGCGCCGGCGCGAAATCGCGGTGTCAAGCCCATCAAGGCGCCTCGGCCTTTGGATATAGGCAGCCTTGCCCTCGTCCGGGGGTCGGCCGCTAACCTGCGCACGCCGACTTAGACACGGTCAGGCGCACGCAGAACGCGCCGCCCGTGAGCCACCGGGGGAGAAGTGAATGGCGCCAAGGGACATGTGCGGCTCCGCGCAGGTGCCGGCCGATGGGCCGGCAGCGACCGACGAGGACGCTTCCCCGGCTGCCGCCGTCGTCGAGAGCAAGGCATGGGAGTGGCTGGTCGGCAGCCTCTGCGGCCTGCATCAGATCGCCTTCGATGCGCAACTACTGCGGCAGCGGTTCACCGGTCCCTACGATTCAAGCGCCCTGCAGCCGCTGCTCGCGCACTACGGACTGACGGCATCGCCTGTCCCGCCTTCGCAACTCGACCTCTGCCGGGGCTGCGTCTGCGTCGCCGTCCTGACGCCCGATCGGTCCGGTGACGCCCCGCAGCCGGTCCTCGTGCTGGCGATCGGCGCCGAGCGGGTCACCTACTACCGATGCGGCAGCCTCAAGCCGACGGCCAGCGCGCGCGCCGACTTCATGGCGAGGCTGGCCGCGCCGGTGCTCAGGGTCAACCGCGCGGCAGGCGAGCCCGCCGACCCCGACGCGATGACGGCCCGGCCGGCGTTCGGTTTCCGCTGGTTCGTGCCGGAAGTCCTGAAGCACCGGCGACTATGGCGCAGCGTGCTGGCCGCCTCGCTGGCCATCCAGCTGCTGGCGCTGGGCACGCCGCTCTTCACGCAGGCGATCATCGACAAGGTGGTGCCCCACCGCACCGAGTCGACGCTGATCGCGCTGGGCATCGGGCTGGCGATGTTCCTCGCGTTCTCGTCGCTGCTGAGCTGGCTGCGCCAGCACCTGCTGCTGCACACGGGGATGCGCATCGACGCCGTGCTCGGCGCCGCGGTGTTCAGGCACCTGGTCGAGCTGCCGCCGCGCTACTTCCAGATGCGGCCCACCGGGGTGATCGCGGCGCGGCTGCAGGGCGTGGAACAGATCCGCGAGTTCCTCTCCTCCGCCGCGATCGCGCTGGCGCTGGACCTGCCGTTTCTTTCCGTCGCGCTGGCGATCATGTGCTGGTATTCGCCGGTGCTGACGCTGGTGGCGGCGGCTTTCCTCGGCGCGATCGTCGCCGCCAGCCTGGCAGTGGCGCCGGTGTTCGAGTCGCGGCTGAACCGCGAGTTCCTGCTCGGCGCGCGCAACCAGGCCTTCGTGACCGAGTACGTCGCCGGCATGGAGACCGTGAAGTCGCTGCAGATGGAGCCGCAGCTGACGCGCCGCTACGGCGACTATCTCGCCGCGCACTTGAAGGCGGGCTTCGACACGCGCCAGGCCGGCAACACCTACCAGGTGCTGGCGCACTCTCTCGAGCAGGGCATGACGGTCGCGATCCTGATCTTCGGCGCGTGGATCGTCATGCAGCCGCGCTCGGCCGGCGAGGCGGTCTTCACCGTCGGCATGCTGGTCGCGTTCCAGATGTTTGCCGGCAAGCTGAGCCAGCCGGTGATGCGCCTGGTGGGCCTGTGGCAGCAGTTCCAGCAGGCGCGGCTTGCGGTGAAGCGGCTTGCCGACCTGATGGACGTGCCTGCAGAGCCGTACAGCCTGCGCCCGGTCCGCGCCGCGAAGCCCGCGGCCAGCGGCCGGCCGCTGATCGCCATCGACCGTCTCGCCTTTCGCCACGCCGACGACCGGCCGTTCCTCTACGAGGACCTGAACGTCGAGATCGGTGCCGGGGAGTGCGTGGCGATCCGCGGACCGTCCGGCTGCGGCAAGTCGACGCTGGCGAGGCTGCTGCAGGGCTTTCACCCGCCGACGAGCGGCACGATCCGCATCGACGGCGTCGACATCAGCCATCTGGCGGCGAACGAGCTGCGGGCCGCCTTCGGCGTCGTGCCGCAGGAGACGGTGCTGTTCTCCGGCACGCTGGTCGAGAACCTGAGGCTGGCCAACCCGGCGGCGGCCTTCGACGAGATCGTGGACGCATGCCGGATGGCGGAGATCCACGAAGTGATCGAGCGCCTGCCGAAGGGCTACGAGACGGAGATCGGCGAGCGCGGCGCCGGGCTCTCCGGCGGCCAGCGGCAACGGCTGTCGATCGCCCGCGCCCTGCTGAAGCGCCCCCGCGTGCTGCTGTTCGACGAGGCGACGTCGAATCTCGACCAGGACGCCGCCGACGGCATCGTCGCCACCATCAATGCGCTGCGCGGCAAGGTGACGATCATCGTGATCAGTCACGCGCCGCTGCACCGGCTGCGCATCGATCGCGTGGTCGATCTCGCCGCC
>JBHJND010000556.1:0-7279 GCA_048497655.1 Caballeronia novacaledonica | reverse complement strand
GCGGGAGCTGGACGGCCAGGGGCGGGTGCTGATCCGCCCCTCCGGCACCGAGCCGCTGCTGCGGGTGATGGTCGAGGCGGGCAGCGAGGCGTCGGCGCAAGCGCTGGCGCGCCGGCTGGCCGACTGCGTGCCGGCGGCGTAGCCGGGTTCGAATCGACGGCGGGCTGGAAAGAAGTCGGCCCCCGCTTGAATGCGCCGCTTCGACCTTGCGCGAAGCACGCTAGCTACGGTCGGCGCCGGGCTCCTGCGACGATGTGCCGGCCACACTCGCGCCTTCGTTCGCTCCCTCGTCGGGGATGACGGCGTTCAGGGCGAAGTCGAACAGCTTCAGTCGCGCGGCGTAGTAGCGGTCGAGCCGCCAGTCGCGCAGCAGATCCATCGCCATCTCGAAGCTGTCGTAGTCCATCGCGTACAGGTCGGCGAGCGGGTACGACTTCTCCGCGGCCAGCGCGGCAACCAGGCGGGCGAGCGCCTTCGACGACGGCGCGCCGGGGTTCCTTTCCATGTGCTTGCGGATGGCTTTGATCGCGTTCATCGGCTTGCCGCTGCCCGGCTCGACGGCCGGCTGCACGGGTCTGCTGTTGGGCTCATCGAAGGCTAGCAGCGCAGCCCGGCCGTCGCCAGTCGGTTTGATGACAGATCGATGACATTGGCTGGACGGCACGCGCCTTCGGCATTGCTGGCAGCGGGTCGCGGACTGCGACATGTCACGGAACGGTCATCGTCACTGCCTAGACTGCGCCGCATCACGACCCGTGAGACATGCCGCAGAAACAAGGTGACTCGATGAAATCCATCCCGATCAGAAGACTTGCCGCGGCGCTGGCGCTTGTCGGTGGTGCCGTCACGACAGTCTCGGCGCAGGACGTGACCGGGGCCGGCGCGACCTTTCCCGCGCCCCTGTACGCCCGCTGGGCCGCCGACTACAACAAGGCCACCGGCAGCCGGATCAACTACCAGTCTGTCGGGTCCGGGGCGGGCCTGCGGCAGATCCGCGGCAAGACCGTCGATTTCGGCGCCTCGGACATGCCTCTGACCGACGAGGAACTGGCCAAAGATGGCCTGACCCAGTTTCCGACAGCCATCGGCGGCGTGGTGCCGGTGCTTAATGTCGCCGGCATCCAGACGCGGCAACTGCGGCTGACCGGCTCCGTGCTGGCCGACATCTACCTGGGCAAGATCGGCAAGTGGAACGATCCGGCGATCGCCGGCCTCAATCCCGGCGTGAAGCTGCCCGACGCGCCGATCGCCGTGGTCCGCCGCGCCGACGGCTCGGGCCCGACCTTCATCTTCACCAACTACCTGTCGAAGGTCAGTCCCGACTGGAAGAGCAAGGTCGGCGAGTGCACGGCGGTGAACTGGCCGACCGGCGCCGGCGGCAAGGGCAACGAGGGCGTGTCGGCGTTCGTGCAGCGCCTGCCGAATTCGATCGGCTACGTCGAGTACGCCTACGCCAAGCAGAACAAGATGACCTACGCGCTGATGCAGAACGCCGCCGCGGCGTTCGTGGCGCCCGATGATGCGTCGTTCAAGGCCGCTGCGGCCGGCGCCGACTGGTCGAAGACATTCTTCCAGATCCTGACCAACCAACCGGGCAAGGACTCGTGGCCGATCACGGGCGCCACCTTCATCATGATGCACCTGAAGCAGGACAAGCCCCCGCAGGCGGCCGCCGCGCTGCGCTTCTTCGACTGGGCGTTCAAGAACGGCGACAAGGTGGCCGACGAGCTCGACTACGTGCCGATGCCGGACTCGGTGAAGGCGACGATCCGCCAGCAATGGGCGAAGATCGTCGACGCCGCCGGCGGGCCGGTCCTCAGGTAAACAGCCTGCCGCTTCGCGATCGGCGCCGGCTCGACTGCGACCGGCGCTGATCCTCGGCAGCCCGCTGACCCGAGTGCACCCTGCCCATGGGGGCTACACTGCCGGCAGCCGAAACACTGCCCGATAGCAAGACCATGAGCGGCGACCGTCCACCGCCGATGCGCAGGTTCAGCCCGCTCGGCGACTTGGTGTTTGCCGGGCTGGCGCGGGGCGCCGCCATCCTCACGCTCGGCCTGCTGGTCGCGATCATCGTTTCGCTGTTCATCGGCGCCTGGCCGTCGATCAAGGTCTATGGGCCGACCTTCCTGTGGACGGCGGAGTGGGATCCGGTGCAGGAGCGGTTCGGCGGCCTGGTGATGATCTACGGGACGCTGATGACCTCGGCGATCGCGCTCGCCATCGCCGTGCCGGTGAGCTTCGGCATCGCGCTGTTCCTCACCGAACTGTCGCCGCGTTGGCTGAAGCGCCCGCTCGGCACGGCCATCGAACTGCTGGCGGCAATCCCGTCGATCGTCTACGGCATGTGGGGCCTGCTGATCTTTGCGCCGATCCTGGCGACCTACGTACAGCAGCCGCTGCAAAGGGCCTTCGGCAGTGTGCCGCTGCTCGGCGCCCTGTTCTCCGGGCCGCCGGTGGGCATTGGCATCCTGTCGGCGGGGATCATCCTCGCGATCATGATCATCCCGTTCATCGCCGCGGTGATGCGCGACGTCTTCGAGGTCACGCCGGCGCTGCTCAAGGAGTCCGCCTACGGCCTGGGTGCGACCACCTGGGAGGTGGTCTCGAAGGTCGTGCTGCCCTACACGAAGACCGGCGTGATCGGCGGCATCATGCTCGGGCTGGGCCGCGCGCTCGGCGAGACGATGGCGGTGACCTTCGTCATCGGCAACTTCAACCAGCTCGAGAGCCTGTCGCTGTTCGAGGCGGCCAACTCGATCACCTCGGCGCTCGCCAACGAGTTTGCCGAGGCGCAGACCGGCATCCACCAGGCCTCGCTGATCTACCTCGGCCTGGTGTTGTTCCTGATCACCGCCATCGTGCTCGGCTTCTCCAAGATCCTGCTGATGCGGCTGGAGCGAAGCGAGGGCGGAGGGCGGCGATGAGTGCCGCGATGGCTGCACCGATGACGGAAGACCGGCGGCTGCCGCTGCACCGGCGGCGCAAGAGGGTCAACGCCGTCGCCCTGTCGCTGTCGCTGGCGGCGATGGCCTTCGGCCTGTTCTGGCTGATCTGGATCCTGTTCGAGACGATCTGGATGGGCGTGAGCGGGCTGTCGCTGCAGCTGTTCACCGAGTCGACACCGGCGCCGAACGTCGAGGGCGGCGGGCTGGCCAATGCGATCGTCGGCTCGCTGCTGATGGTGTTCGCCGCCACCGCCGTCGGCACGCCGATCGGCATCTTCGCCGGCATCTACCTGGCCGAGTACGGCCAGCGCGGCTGGCTGGGAGCCGTCACGCGCTTCATCAACGACATCCTGCTGTCGGCGCCGTCGATCGTCATCGGCCTGTTCATCTACGCCGTGGTGGTGGCACGGGTCAGGAGCTTCTCCGGCTATGCCGGCGTCCTGGCGCTGGCGCTGATCGTCATCCCGGTGGTGGTGCGCACGACCGAGAACATGCTGCGCCTGATCCCGACGGCGCTGCGCGAGGCGGCCTTCGCGCTCGGCGCGCCGAAGTGGATCGTCATCCGCAGCGTGACCCTGAGGGCGGCGATGGCCGGCGTGGTCACCGGCGTGCTGCTGGCGCTGGCGCGCATCGCCGGCGAGACGGCGCCGCTGCTGTTCACCGCGCTGTCGAACCAGTTCTTTTCCTGGAACCTGGCCGAGCCGATGGCCAACCTGCCGGTGACCATCTTCAAGTTCGCGATGAGCCCGTTCGCCAACTGGCAGGAACTGGCGTGGGCCGGCGTGTTCCTGATCACCATGGGCGTGCTGGTGCTCAACATTCTGGCGCGGGTCGTGTTCCGCCGCAGAAATTGACGAGGCAGTGATGGAAGTTACCCTGAGAGGCGGCGCGGCGGCGGGAGGTGCGGCGGCGGCCGCGCCGGCACCGAGCAAGGTGAGCGTCCGCAACCTGAACTTCTATTACGGCAAGTTCCACGCGCTGAAGAACGTCAACCTCGAGATTGCCGAGAGGAAGGTGACCGCCTTCATCGGCCCGTCGGGCTGCGGCAAGTCGACGCTGCTGCGCGTGTTCAACCGGATGTTCGAGCTCTATCCGGAGCAGCGCGCCGAGGGCGAAGTGCTGATGGACGGCGACAACCTGATCCGCTCGAAGCAGGACGTGGCGCTGATCCGCGCCAAGGTCGGCATGGTGTTCCAGAAGCCGACGCCGTTCCCGATGACGATCTACGAGAACATCGCCTTCGGCGTGCGCCTGTTCGAGAAGCTGTCGAAGGCACAGATGGACGAGCGTGTTGAGCGGGCGCTGCGCAGGGCGGCGCTATGGAACGAGGTGAAGGACAAACTCGGCCAGGCGGGCACCAGCCTGTCGGGCGGGCAGCAGCAGCGGCTGTGCATCGCGCGCTCGATCGCGGTGCGGCCGGACGTCATCCTGTTCGACGAGCCCTGTTCGGCGCTCGACCCGATCTCGACCGCCAAGATCGAGGAGCTGATCGACGAGCTGAAGCAGGACTACACGGTGGCCATCGTCACGCACAACATGCAGCAGGCGGCGCGGGTCAGCGACTACACGGCGTACATGTACCTGGGCGAGCTGATGGAGTTCGGCGAGACCGACCAGATCTTCATCAAGCCGCGGCGCAAGGAGACCGAGGACTACATTACCGGCCGCTTCGGCTGAGGAGCACGACATGGTGAGCGGAGACCATTCGTCCAGGCAGTACGACGCCGAACTGGAGCAGATGCGCTCGCGCATCCTGCAGATGGGGGGGCTCGTCGAGTCGCAGCTGAAGCTGGCGATGGAGGCCTTCGAGACGGCGGACGTCGAGAAGGCCGACACGGCGATCGCCAGCGACCGGCGGGTCAACGAGCTGCAGCTCGACCTCGACATGATGGTCAACCACGTGATCGCCCGGCGGCAGCCGACGGCGGGCGACCTGCGCATGGTGATGGGCGTGGCCAAGGCGATCACCGACCTGGAGCGGGTTGGCGACGAAGCGGCCAAGATCGCCCGCGCCGCCAAGTGGCTGAAGGAGAAGGCGAGCGGCTTCCGCATGAACCGCATCCCGGACCTGCGGCAGTCCGGCGAGATCGCCGCACGGATGCTGCATCGCTCGCTGGATGCATTTGCGCGCCTCGACGGGCATTCAGCGGCATCGATCATCCGCGACGACGCCGGCATCGACGACCGCTTCCGCGCCACGCTGCGGCAGCTGATCACCTACATGATGGAGGACCCGCGCTCGATCTCGTCGGCGATCGACACGATCTGGGCGGCCAAGGCGATCGAGCGGGTCGGCGACCACGCGAAGAACATCGCCGAGCACGTGATCTTCATCGCCCACGGCGCCGACGTGCGGCACGCCTCGCCGGAAGAGATCGAGCGGGCGGTTTCGCAGGGATAGCGGCCGATGGCTGGAGCGATCCTGGTGGTCGAAGACGAGCCAGCGATCCAGGAGCTGGTGTCGTTCGCCTGCAGCAACGGCGGCTACCGGGTGCGCCGTGCCGATTCGGTCCGCGCGGCGCAGCAGGAGATCCGCCAGACGCTTCCCGACCTGGTGATCCTCGACTGGATGTTGCCGGACCGCCCGGGAGTCGAGCTGTTGCGCGAGCTGCGCGGCGACGAGCGCACGCGCGGCCTGCCGATCATCCTGCTCACCGCCAAGGGCGCCGAGAGTGACAAGGTCGCCGGGCTGGACGCCGGCGCCGACGACTACGTGGTCAAGCCGTTCTCGCCGCGTGAACTCGTCTCCCGCGTTCGCGCGCTGTTTCGCCGGCGCGCCCCGCAGCACAGCGGCGAAGCGCTGTCGTACGGGCCGCTGACGATCGATCCGGCGCGGCACGAGGTTGCGGTCGACGGCAGGCCGGTCAAGATGGGGATGGCGGAGTTCAAGCTGCTGAGGTACCTGGTCGGCCACCCCGAGCGGGTGTTCTCGCGCGGCCAGCTGCTCGACAGCGTGTGGGGCGATCACGTCTTCATCGAGGAGCGCACGGTCGACGTGCACGTCCTGCGGCTGCGCAAGGCGCTGGCGGCGGTCGGCGCGCAGGGCCTCGTGCAGACTGTCAGGGGGCTGGGTTACCGGCTCTCGGCGCGCGGCGAACACTAGACTGGCCTCATGTCCGGGGAGCTTCGGCGCAGGATGCGGGTGATCCTGCCGGCGTTTGCGCGCCTGGCGGCGATCGCGGTCGTGTCGGTGGCCGTCGGCGCCTTGTTCGGCATCGAGGCCGGCCTGTGGCTGGCGCTCGTGGCGCTCGGGCTGTTCTTCGCCCTGCACCTGCACTACCTGTCAACGCTCGGCGCCTGGCTCGAGGAGCCTTCGCTGGACACGATCCCTGAGGGGCGGGGCAGTTGGACCGAGGTCTTCAACCGCCTGTACCGGACACGCCGTGCCAGCGAGGTCAACGCCCGCCGGCTGGAGGAGAACGAGGCACGCTTCCGCCGGACGATCAGCGCACTGCCCGAGGGCATCGTGCTGGTCGACGCGGCGCTGCAGATCGAGTGGTGCAACCCGGTCGCCGAGCAGCACCTGTCGATCCGGAGCGAGGCCGACCGGGGGATGCGCGTCACCAACCTCGTGCGCGATCCGGCCTTTGTCGACTACATGAGCGGGTCATCGTTCGGCGAGCCGCTGCTGTTTCGCCCGCTCGCCAATCCGTCGCTGGCGCTGTCGATCCGCGTGATCGAGTTTGAGCCGGCGCGCTCGATCATCATGTCGCGCGACGTCACCCAAGCCGAGCGGCTCGACGCGATGCGGCGCGACTTCGTCGCCAACGTCTCGCACGAGCTGCGCACGCCACTCACGGTGGTCAATGGCTTCCTCGAGACGCTGCTCGACGCCGAGCCGCCGCTCGACGAAGTTCGGCAGCGCCACCTGCAGCTGATGCACGAGCAGGCGACCCGGATGAGCCGGCTGGTCGAGGACCTGCTGATGCTGTCGCGGCTGGAGGCCGGCGAGACGCCGCTTGCCGAAGACCTCGTCGAGGTGCCGGCGCTGGTCGCCGAACTGGAAGCCGAGGCGCGTGCGCTGTCCGGCGGCCGGCACGAGATCGTCTGCCGCGCCGAGCCGATCCGCGTGCGCGGCAGCCGCGAGGAGTTGCGCAGCGCCTTCGGCAACCTGGTGTCCAACGCGGTCCGCTACACGCCCGCCGGCGGCCGCATAGCGCTCGACTGGCGGGCGCAGGACGACGGCGCGGTGTTCGAGGTCCGGGACTCCGGCATCGGCATCGCCGCCGAGCACCTGCCGCGGCTGACCGAGCGCTTCTACCGCGTCGACCGTAGCCGCTCGCGCGAGACGGGCGGCACCGGTCTCGGGCTGGCGATCGTCAAGCACGTGC
>JBHJND010000555.1:0-6940 GCA_048497655.1 Caballeronia novacaledonica | reverse complement strand
TGCGAGAACGTCAGGCTCTTCTCGACCATCTTGCGGTAGATGCCGAAGATCGTCTTCTCGCGGCCCTGTATCTCCGCCTTGATCTTGGCCTGCGCCAGCGCCCGCCGCACCGACTCGTGGATCTTGCCGAGCACCTCGCGCCGGTTGCCGCGCGCCGCCAGCACCGCCCTGCTCAGCACCCGGTGGCGCAGCGGGTGGATGCAGGCGAAGCTCTGCTCCTGCAGTTCGCGGAAGATGTTGTTCAGCCCGAGCCGATGGGCGATCGGCGCATAGATCTCCAGCGTCTCGCGGGCGATGCGCCGCTGCTTCTCGGGCGCCATCGCCTCGAGCGTTCGCACGTTGTGCAGGCGGTCGGCCAGCTTGATCAGGATGACCCGCACGTCGCGGCCCATCGCCAGCAGCATCTTGCGGAAACTCTCGGCCTGCGCCTCCTCGTTCGAGTCGAAGCTCAGCCGGTCGAGCTTGGAGACGCCGTCGACCAGTTCGGCCACCACCGGCCCGAAGCGCTCGGCCATCTCCTGCTTGCGCACGCCGGAGTCCTCGAGCACGTCGTGCATCAGCGCCGCATGGATCGCCGCCGAGTCGAGCTTCCAGTCGGCGAGCAGTTCGGCCACCGCCACCGGGTGGGTGATGTACGGCTCGCCGCTCTTGCGGAACTGTCCGAGGTGAGCCGCGTCGGCGAAGCGGAAGGCCTCCTTGATGCGAGCGACCTCGGCCGACGGCAGGTACTTCTTCAGGCGGTCGGTCAGGTGGGCGAAGCTGACCACCGACGACGGCGGCGGCTCGGCCGGGCCGGTACGCCAGACCGCCGCGCCGGCCTTGCGCAGGACCTCGGCAGCGCGCCGCGCCAGCACCGCCGGCGAGTAGTCGGCGGGCAGGTCGGGCGTCAGCGGTGTCGATCGGTCCGTGCCGGGCATGAGGGACAGTCCAGGCTGCTACCGTAACGCGGCCGCCGGCCGGGCGCAACGCGCTCCGGCGACGGCCCCTAATGACGTAGATCGCTGCTGCCGCCCGGCGTTCCCGGGCCGGCTGGACTGCTGTCCCGGCGGGCCGGGATCGAACTCAGGTAGGAACCTTGCGCAGCATCTCGATGCCGACCTTCTGGGCGGCGATCTCGCGCAGCGCCGCCACCGGCGGCTTGTCCTTGACGTCCAGCTTGGGCGTGTGGCCCTGCGCCAACTGGCGCGCGCGATAGGCGGCGGCCAGCGCCAGCTGGAAACGGTTGGGAATCTGCTTCAGGCAGTCTTCGACGGTGATGCGGGCCATGAATGCTCCTGGAACTTCTCGCCGGCCATTGTAGCCGAGGGCCCCCGTCGGCCGGCGTCGGACAGGACGCTCAGCTCAGGCCGAGCTGCGCAAAGAGCTCGCGGTGGCGGGCGAGCTGGGCGGCGTAGCGCAGGCGGGTCGCGCTGACGATCGCGCCGAGTTCGCCCAGCGCGCGATCGAAATCCTCGTTGATGATCACGTAGTCGAACTCGGGCGCGTGCGAGATCTCGGCGCCGGCGGCCAGCAGCCGGCGCGCGATCACCTGCGCCGAGTCCTGGCCGCGCTTGTGCAGCCGCGCCTCCAGCGCCTCGATCGACGGCGGCAGGATGAAGATGCCGATCGCCTGCGGCAGGGCCTCGCCGACCTGGCGCGCGCCCTGCCAGTCGATCTCGAGCAGGACGTCGCGGCCGGCGGCGAGCCGCTGCTCGATCCACGGCCGCGAGGTGCCGTAGTAGTGCCCGTGCACCTCGGCCCACTCGAGGAACTCGCCGCGCCCGCGGCGGGCAAGGAAGTCGCCGGCGTCGGTGAAGTGGTACTCGCGGCCGCTGGTCTCGCCGGGCAGCGGCGCGCGCGTCGTGTAGGAGATCGACAGCTCGATGCCCGGATCGCGTGCCAGCAGCGCGTTGACCAGCGTCGACTTGCCGGCGCCGGAGGGGGCGACCACCATGAAGATGCTGCCGGCCGGGCGTGCGAGGGTCGTCGTCATCAGCGCGTCCTTTGCTCACTCCAGGTTCTGGATCTGCTCGCGCATCTGCTCGATCAGCAGCTTCAACTCGATCGCCGACTGCGCCAGGTCAACCGCGGTTGCCTTCGAGCCCAGCGTGTTCGCCTCGCGGTTCAGCTCCTGCATCAGGAAGTCGAGTCGGCGGCCCACCGCGCCGCCGGCGCCGACCACCCGCCGCACCTCGTCGAGATGGGTCGCCAGCCTGCTCAGTTCCTCGTCGACGTCGGCGCGCAGCCCGTACAGCGTGACTTCCTGGCGGATCCGCTCGGCGACCTCCTCGCGCGTCAGCGCTGCGGCGGCGGCCAGCGGCGCGCCGAGCGCCTGGTTCAGCCGCTCGGTGAGCTTGCGCTCGACCGAAGCGCGCAATTCGGGCAGGCGCAGGCGGAGCCGGTCGATGATCGAGGCGATGCCGTCGCAGCGGCTGCGCAGGCCGTCGGCGATCGCCGCCCCCTCGCGGGCGCGGCTTTCCTGCAGGCGGTCGAGCGCCTCGTCCAGTGCCGCCAGCACTGCGCTGCGCAGCGCTTCGGCGTCGAGCGGCGGCGTCTCCAGGACGCCGGGCCAGGCCAGCACGTCGGCCACCGACAGCGGCGCCGCCTGCGGCAGCACCTGCCGAACCTGGTCGCCGAGGCGCTGCAGGCCGGCGACCGCCGCCGGGCTCAGGCGGGTCGACTCGGCGGCGGCGGCGCGCTGCACGCTCAGCCGGCACTCGACCTTGCCACGGCCCAGCCGGGCGCCGATGCGCTCGCGGATGTGCGGCTCGAAGGCGCGCAGGTCATCGGCGACCTTGAGCGTCAGGTCGAGAAAGCGGGAATTGACCGAGCGGATCTCGATTGCCGCCTGGCCGAGGGGTGTGGCGAAGGTGGCGCCGGCAAAGCCGGTCATGCTGACGGGAGCGGGCATGGGCGGTTGGGCGGACTCGGATGTTCAGATGAGGGTCGAAGTCCCGCGCTTGCGCGGGGCTTGGCTAGAATCAGCCCGTCTTGATCAACGGCCAGCTTCCGCGCGCTGGTGCCATCGACGTCAGCCATGGCGGCGCAGACCAACGCACCTTTGCCCGAAGGACTCGAGGTCGGCGGATATCGGATTGTAAAGAAGATATCCAGCGGCGGCTTCTCGATCGTCTACCTGGCCACCGACGAGCGCGGCCAATCGGTGGCGATCAAGGAATACATGCCGGCGGCGCTGGCGTCCCGCAAGGCCGGCGCGCTGAACCCGGTGATCTCGCCGGAGCATCTGAACACCTACCGCATCGGCCTGAAGTGCTTCTTCGAGGAGGGCCGCGCGCTCGCCTCGATCTATCACCCGAACATCGTGCGCGTGCTGAATTTCTTCCGCGCCAACGACACCGTGTACATGGTGATGCACTACGAGTCGGGCCGCTCGCTGCAGGAGCACGTGGTCCGCAACCGCAGCAAGGAACAGAAGGACGTGCTGACCGAGCGCTTTATCCGCCGCGTCTTCACGCAGGTGATGAACGGCCTTCGCGAGGTGCACTCGAACCGGCTGCTGCACCTCGACGTCAAGCCGGCCAACGTCTACCTGCGCATGGACGGCACGCCGATCCTGCTCGACTTCGGCGCCGCCCGGCAGACCCTGCAGCGCGACATCAGCAAGTCCTATCCGATGTACACGCCCGGCTTCGCGCCGCCGGAGCTGTACAAGCGCGACGCCGAGCTCGGGCCCTGGACCGACGTCTACAGCGTCGGCGCCTGCATCTATGCCTGCATGTCGGGCATGCCGCCGCAGGAGTCCGACCAGCGGCTGAAGGAGGACAAGATGCCGGCCGCGCTGCGCGCGTTCCGCGGCCTGTACTCGGCCGAGCTGCTCGCCATGGTCGACCGCTGCCTGCGCCTGAACTCGCTGGAGCGGCCGCAGACGGTCTACGCGGTGCAGAAGGAGCTGCTGAACAACGTCCCGGAGCAGCCGGAGTTCTCGCTGCTGGAGCGCACCGGCGCCCGCGTGCGCAATATCCAGGACCGCGTCTCGCGGTTCATGAAGGACCACAACATCACCTGGTTCTGAGCTTCGCGCCCGCCGCGCAGGCGGCGGCGTGCGGCGTAAGCTCGCCGTCGGGCCGGGCAGTCGCCTTGCCGCCACAGGGACCGATTGCGTAGCGATGCGTTTTTCCGTCTATCAGGAAAGCAGGAAGGGCGGCCGCGCGGTGAACCAGGACCGCATGGGTTACCTGTACACGCGCAAGTCGCTGCTGATGATGGTGGCCGACGGCATGGGCGGCCACGCACGGGGCGAGGTCGCCGCCGAAACGACGCTGCAGACGCTGGCGGCCGTGTTCCAGCGCGACGCCAGGCCGATGCTGGTCGATCCGGCGGCCTTCTTGGAGCAGGCGATCCAGGCGGCGCACCGCGACCTGCACCGCTACCGGGCCGAGAACCGGCTGCCCGAGGCGCCGCGCACGACGGTCGTGGCCTGCGTGGTGCAGGAGGGCATCGCCACCTGGGCCCACGTCGGCGACTCGCGCCTTTACCTGCTGCGCGGCGGCAGGATCGCCCATCGCACGCTGGACCACTCGCGGGTGCAGAGCCTGGTCGTCTCCGGCCTGATCCGGCCGGAGGACGTGAAGGATCATCCCGAGCGCAACCGCATCCACAACTGCATCGGCGCGTTCGTGACGCCGAAGGTGGAGATCGCCAGGAAGGCCGCGCTTCACCCGGGCGACGCGATGCTCCTGTGCAGCGACGGGCTGTGGGGCGCGCTGTCGGACGAGGACATCATCGGAGCCTTCGGCCGCCTGACGGTGATGCGCGCCGTCCCGGAACTGATGGACAAGGCGATGGCCGCCAGCGGTCCGGAACCCGACAACTGCACCGCCATTGCCATGAGCTGGGCCGGCGCCGAGTCGATGGACATGATCCCGCCGACCGAGTCGCCGGTGTCGACGCTGGTGATTCCGGAGGGATCGATCGCCTCGACCGTGCAGATGGCGCGGCCCGGCGAGCCGGCGGCCGAGGAGCCGCTGACCGAGGAGCAGATCGACGACGCGGTCGCGGAGATCCAGCGCGCCATCCAGCGCTCGAACAAACTGGTGCAGAACAAATGATCGCGGAACGTTCGTATGGCCGCTCCACCGCGGCGCTGCGCCCGGTGCGCATCGAGCGCGGCTACGCGCGCCACGCCGAAGGCTCGGCGCTGATCGAGTTCGGCGACACCCGCGTGCTGTGCACGGCGTCGGTCGAGGAGCGCGTGCCGGCGTTCCTCAAGGGCAAGGGGCAGGGATGGCTGACCGCCGAGTACGGCATGCTGCCGCGCTCGACCTCGACGCGGACCGAGCGCGAAGCCTCGCGTGGCCGGCAGGGCGGGCGCACGCTGGAGATCCAGCGGCTGATCGGCCGCAGCCTTCGCGCGGCGGTTGACCTCTCGCGGCTGGGCGAACGCACGCTGCAGATCGACTGCGATGTGCTGCAGGCCGACGGCGGAACGCGCACCGCCTCGATCACCGGCGCCTTCGTCGCTGCCTACGACGCCCTGCGCTGGCTGCAGGGCCGGCAGCTGATCGCCGACCTGCCGCTGCTCGACTTCGTCGCCGCGGTGTCGGTCGGCATGCACGGCGGCCGCGTGCTGGTCGACCTCGACTACGCCGAGGATTCGACCTGCGAGACCGACATGAACGTCGTCATGACGGGCAGCGGCGGCTTCGTCGAGGTGCAGGGCACCGCCGAGGGCGCGCCGTACTCGCAGCAGGACCTCGACGCGATGCTGGTCGCCGCGCGCTCGGCGATCGCCGTGCTGGTGCAGCGGCAGCGCGAGGCGCTCGGCGCAGCCTGAGCAGGCCGTGCGTCGGCTCGTCCTCGCCTCGGACAACCACGGCAAGCTGCGCGAGTTCGCCGCGCTGCTGGCGCCGCTCGGTGTCGAGGTGCTGCCGCAGCGCAGCCTCGGCGTCGAGCCGGCCGAGGAGCCTTACTCGACCTTCGTCGAGAACGCGCTGGCCAAGGCCAGGCACGCGGCGGCGTCGACCGGGCTGCCGGCACTCGCCGACGACTCCGGCCTGTGCTGCGCCGCGCTCGACGGCGCGCCCGGCGTGCGCTCGGCGCGCTTCGCCGGCGAGGGCGTCGGCGACGCAGCCAACAACGCGGCCCTGGTGCGCGCGCTGCAGCCCTTCGCCGACCGCCGCGGCCACTACACCTGCGTGCTGGCGGCCGTGCGAAGCGCGGCGGACCCGGAGCCGCTCATCGCCGATGCTCGCTGGCCGGGCGAAGTGATCGAGACGCCGCGGGGAAGTCACGGCTTCGGCTACGACCCGCACTTCTGGCTGCCGGGCGAAGGCTGCACGGCGGCCGAGCTCGCTCCCGAGGCGAAGAACCGCATCAGCCATCGCGGGCTGGCGATGCGCGAGATGGCGCGCCGGCTCGCCGCCGACTGGGGCTGGCGGTGATCCCGCTGCATGCGTCGGCCGCGCCGGCGACGCCGGACGTCGCGCACCTGCTCCGCCAGGGCACGCTGCGGCTGCCGGCGCTGCCGCCGCTGGCGCTGTACGTGCACTTTCCGTGGTGTATTCGCAAGTGCCCCTACTGTGACTTCAACTCGCACGAGGCGGCCGGCGCGATTCCCGAGGCGCGCTACCTCGACGCGTTGCGCGCCGACCTGGACGCCGCGTTGCCCCTGATCTGGGGCCGCCGCATCGTCAGCATCTTCTTCGGCGGCGGCACGCCGAGCCTGATCTCTGCCGAGGGGCTGGAGCGCCTGCTGTCGGATCTGCGGGCGCGGCTGCCGCTGGAGCACGATTGCGAGATCACGCTGGAGGCAAACCCCGGCACGTTCGAAGCGGAAAAGTTCTCCGCCTTCCGCGCGGCAGGCGTCAACCGGCTGTCGATCGGCGTGCAGTCGTTCGCCGACGAGCAATTGCAGCGGCTGGGGCGGGTGCACGACCGGGCGCAGGCGCTGGCGGCAATCGAGCAGGCGCAGCGCGAGTTCGACAACTTCAACATCGACCTG